>JAFPYQ010000118.1 GCA_017394475.1 Oscillospiraceae bacterium
ACTCTTTCCGAAGGAAAGCCCTCTTGCTGAAAACATCTCAAATGTATGATCCTTGTCGTAATGCCCTGACAGAGCACCCTGTTCGAGCATCATATATCCGAAAAAGATAATGCCCTTTTTTCTGCACAGTTCAAGCATCTTTTCCTCCCGTTCAAAGGAGAGCAGACTGTAATGATTCTGTATGGCAGAAAGCCGTGTACCGTTTTCTTCAAGGATCTTTGATGCAAGAAGGATATCATCGGTGTTGCCGTTTGAAAGGCCTATGCTCTTTATCATTCCATCCTTCAGACATTCCGCCAGCTCACTCATATTCTCCTGTATATTTATGGGAGAATGGAGCCAGTACAGGTCTATCTCCGGTATCCCGAGCCGTTCAAGGCTTTTCTGTATCGCGCTGCGGCATTCACCTTTCTTGTACTTCCTGCCGGGAAAATGCTTTGTGGAGATCATCGCATTTTTCCCTGCGATCATCCTTCCAAGTATCTCCTCGGAACGTCCCATACCGTATACCTCGGCGGTATCCCAGAATACAAATCCCGAATCATACGCCTTATTGAAGGTATTTTTCAAACTGTCTTCCGAAAAGCTCTGCCCGAAAACTATGCGGGAACCGTTCATACCGCCGCCCCATGACCATGTACCGATAAGAGGGACGGAAAGCTCCCTGCCGGCTATCTCATATTTCATCATCATCACCTCAATATCATTCTTCCTGCTCGTTTTCTTTCAGCATTGCTCTTATCCTGCTGAGCGATTCGGGCTTGATGCCAAGATATGTTGCAATGTATCTTTGCTGTACCCGTCCTGCCAGATCGGGATAGTTCCTGCGGAATATAAGATACCGCTCTGTTGCGTTTTCGGTCAGGAACCCGCCCTCACGGTACATCTTATAGCGCATACCGCCTTCAAGCAGCTCTATCCATATATTTTTCAGCTTTTCACTGCTGTATATAAGCTCCTTCATCCTTTTCACATCAAACATCATTACAGTGACTTCTTCGATGGCTTCCCACATTTTCAGTATCTCATCAAAGCCCATCATTCCCTCATCCATGCAAAAGCTGCCTTGTCTTGCAAAGAACTGTGTGATGTCATTACCATCGCCGTCCACATAGTAGCTTCGCACTATGCCGTTCATCACAATAGCTGCACGGGCGGCACTGTCTCCTATATTTGCAAGCAAAGAACCCTTTGAATATACTCTGAACTCCGAAAACCCGAGCACTGCGTCAAATATTTCATCCTCAAGTCCGAACCCGAACCTGTCAGAGAGTGCCCTCATCTGATCTATAATGTAGGTCTTATCCATATATCCCCCTTATACGGTGACATTTTTCGGTTTATCCGCTGTGTTTTGTATCGTTCACTGTGATCCTCTTCTCTCAAAAGTATTGTATCACAAAATATGATACTTGTCATTGACCTATGTTAACCGATGAAATATTTCATCGGTTTTTAAATAAAATATATCACAAAGCAAAGTGTTTTTCAATAGTCTCAGATCAAAAGATGCCGCTATTTTCCAAAGCTGCCTTTTTGACTTCTTCCCCGCCTCCGCAGGGATCACACCATATCAATTGAAGTTGCCATAAGTATTTGTTATGGACATCCGGACCCATATCATATCATTGACAAATAGTTATATATATGATATACTCTTTATTGCCGGTTTTAAGCTTGCTGTTAAAAAGCAAGTGTGAAGCCCACGGCTCATTCAGCAGGAGAATGAACTCCTGCTGAATGGAAATATGGAACTAAGCCACCGGATGGCATGAACTGCCATCAGAGACAGGAGACATGGCTTGCGTCCATATCATCATATAAATACTCTTGGAGATCAATGAATATGGCAATGATGCCCAATTGCATTTGATCCCGACAGCTGATAAAATGCATACATTCTTTTCCATACAACATAGGGAGGACTTTATGAAAGTTGCAGCCATCAATACAAGCCCGAGAAGCAGCTGGAATACCGCTAAGCTCGTAAAAGAAGCTGCACGCGGCGCAGAAAGCACCGGGGCAGAGATCGGTTATTTTGACCTTTACAAACAGGAAAAATTCACCGGATGTATCTCATGCTTTGCCTGCAAACGTTTCCCGAATGAAGGCCGCTGTGTCTGCAAGGACGGGCTCTATCCGATATTGCAGACCATAAAGGAAGCGGATGCTGTTATCATCGGTACCCCAAATTATCTTGGTCAGCCAAGCGCAGGCTTTCACGCCCTATACGAAAGGCTCATATTCCAGAATATCACATATCAGACGGAGCGTCCCACCTGGTACTATGGCACAGCTCCCACCCTTTTCATCATGACCAGCAATGCACCCGAAGAAGCGTATCAGGCGGGAAATTTCTATGAAAATGTGCTTACGCCCTACATACAAGGCCTTGAAAGGACTGTCGGTCCCACCTCTGTACTGATAAGCGGCAACACCTTGCAGGTATCTGATTACAGCCGATACATCTGGACTATGTTTGACCCGCAGGCAAAGATCGAACGACATGAAACTATATTCCCGAAGGAACTTGAAAAAGCATTTCGGATGGGTGCCGACCTTGTATCGGACAACAAACAGGCGTAAAGTAAGCGCATCCGCAAGTTATTCATATATGCGGCATATGGCACATAAGCCTGCGAATTGCTGAAACTTTTACCTGTCAGGACAGTCTTTTCCATCACAACTTTACTGACCGACATAATAGTTGCCGCATTTCTGTTACCTTTCCCCTGTTATAATATGGTGACACTATGACCGATTACACTACCCTTGTCAGACAGGCAGAGAGCCTTGTCTCCGGTGTTCCGCACCTTACCGCAAACCTTGCTAACATCTCTGCTTTACTGTATACTTCCCTTGAAAACATCAACTGGGCAGGCTTTTATCTTTCAGAATGCGAGAAGCTCATTCTGGGACCTTTTCAGGGCAATCCAGCCTGTGTTGAGATACCATACGGAAAAGGCGTCTGCGGGACTGCTGCTGCCGCTGATTCTGTGCAGCTCGTACCGGATGTCCATGCCTTTCCCGGGCATATCGCCTGTG
>JAFPYQ010000119.1 GCA_017394475.1 Oscillospiraceae bacterium
AATTTTGAACTATTCCTGTGTATGACCGACAACAAAAGGATAATAGGCACAGTCGCGGTATAGAAGCTGAACGACAAAGACTGCGAGCTCAAAGCACTGTATCTGTTTAGGCAGTATCACGGCCGTAAGCTCGGATATGAGCTTATCCGCAAGGCTGTGGACTTTGCAGAGAAAAGCGGCTATAACCGTATATTCCTTGATACCATGTCCTCGTATGAAAGAGCCATATCTCTGTACAAAAGGATCGGTTTCTGTGAGACCGACAGATACAATGACAACGAAAAAGCAGATATGTTCATGGTACTTGACCTGAGAGGAGAACCAAAATGAAAATATTGTTCATAGGCGGCACGGGAACTATAAGCATGGCGATAACAAAGCGCCTTGCGGCACAGGGGCATGAGCTGTATCTGCTCAACAGGGGCAACCGCAACGAGAATGTCCCGGACAATGTAAAGATAATAAAATGCGATATATCCGACGAAAAGGCAGCAGCAGCGGCTCTCGAAGGCATGGAGTTCGACTGTGTGGGCGAGTTCATCGGCTTTGTGCCCGATCAGGTAAAGCGCGATTTCAGGCTCTTTAACGGGAAGACAAAGCAGTATATCTATATAAGCTCCGCTTCTGCCTATATCAAGCCCCAGGACGGCTATGTCATCACCGAGGAAACTCCCCTTGAAAATCCCTACTGGGAATACTCCCGCAACAAGAAGGCATGTGAGGAGTACCTGATGGAAAGGTACCGCAAGGACGGTTTCCCCGTTACCATCGTGCGCCCCTCTCATACCTACGATGAAAGAAGTGTACCGTTGGGAGTACACGGCAGCAAGGGCAGCTATCAGGTGGTAAAGCGCATCAAGGAAGGCAAGCCTGTGCTCATCCACGGTGACGGCAGCTCCCTGTGGACCATCACCCACAACAGTGACTTTGCAGTGGGCTACACAGGGCTTATCGGCAACCCGAAGGCTATTGGCGAGGCATTCCACATCACCACCGATGTGAGCGTCCCCTGGAACGTGATCTACAGAACCATTGCCGATGCCCTTGGCACAGAGCTCAAGCCATATTATGTATCATCGGAGATGCTTATCGCCCTTTCTCACGACAAATACGACTATATCGGCGGATTGCTGGGTGATAAGGCAGTCTCCGTGGTATTTGACAATTCAAAGATAAAGAGCCTTGTACCCGAATTTGACTGCAAGGTGACCCCGCAGCAGGGCATAAAAATGGCAGTTGACTATATTATGGCTCACGAGGAATACCAGACCGGGGACGAGGATTTCGACAAATTCTGTGACAAGGTCATCGAAACACTGGATAAAGTAAGGGAGAATTTCTGATGTTGGATGTAAAGGGACGCTGGGTGCTGATAACAGGTGCCGCAAGGGGCATCGGTCACGGTGCGGCACTGTTCATGGCGAAAAAGGGAGCTAATCTCATACTCCACGGGCGCACACCCGAGCACTGTGAAAAGGTACTCTCCGAGGTAAAGGCGCTGGGAGTTGAGGCTCACGCAGTGGGAGCGGAGTTTTCCGATCTTTCACAAGTGCGCAGGATGCTGGATGATATAGACGCACTGGGCGTTGATGTGGATATCGTGCTCAACAATGCAGGAATACAGGTGGCATACCGCACAGACCCACTCACCACTC
>JAFPYQ010000120.1 GCA_017394475.1 Oscillospiraceae bacterium
TCAAACGAAGTTGAGATAGTCTTTGACGGCAGCGGTCAGAACTACAAGGATATGCAGATAATGTTCATCGTGGACACAACAGGGTCTATGAGTGACGAGCTGATGTTCCTGCAGACCGAATTTTCCGCCATTGCCCAGAAGGTGGGCACAGACAATGTCACCTATTCCGTGAATTTCTACAAGGATGAGGGCGATGTTTATGTGACACGCACCAATCCTTTCTCAGACAGCGTGGCTGACCTTAACAGGAAGCTGAACTCCGAAGTGGCAAGCGGCGGCGGGGACACTCCCGAAGCGGTTTCGGAGATACTGATGGAATGCATGAATTCCCAGGAATGGAAGGATGACACCGTAAAGCTGGCATTCCTTATATTCGATGCACCTCCCCATGATGATCCCAGATCACTCGCAGTGCTCGAAAAGGCTATGAGATCGGCATCTGCACAGGGCATAAGAGTTATCCCCGTGGTATCATCCAACAGTGAAAGAGAGACCGAGCTTTTCGGCAGAGGCCTTGCGATATTCACAGGCGGCACCTATGTTTTCCTCACCGATGATTCGGGAGTAGGCGACAGCCACCTTGAACCAATAATCGGGACCTACGAGGTAGAGAGCCTTTATGACCTGATAGTAAGGCTCATCGAAGAATACAGACAGTGATCATTTCATAACTCCTTTCTTTACCGCAGTTATCCGTCATGGGATGGCTGCGGTATCATTTTTTTGTTATCACCCTTTTCCATTCCGTGATGAGCTTTTCCGTGCTCCATGCAGCATTGGCGGGACTTGTGGACGGCAGAAGGGTTATCTCCATCCCGATGACGGACTGCTGATATTTCCTGTACAGTGCCGCAGCGGTAGAACCATTTGCATAGACTGCATTTATCCTGCATTTGTCCGTTATCCTTGAAAGATCGGCGGGTATGACGTTTTTTATCTTTGAATCAGCAGAGCCTGCAATATCACATTCCGAGACTACATCCCACAGGGCAATGCCCGTTTCAAGGAGCAGCAGTTTCTTTTGCGGGATGGTCATAGGAACATCCCGCCCCGTGACAGCCGCGATAACAGTCCAGAATCTGTTGCGGGGATGCCCGTAATAAAAGCCCTGCTCCCGCGACTTTACAGACGGCAGCGAGCCTAAGATGAGTATTCTGCTGTTTTTATCAAAAACCGGCTCAAAGCCGTGGATCACATGCTGGTATTCCATTTTCCTTTTCCTCTTAAGCTACATATTAAACCTATTCTATCATATATGCAGGACTTTGTCAAATGACGGATGTTCACAGTTGCCTCTGAAATGACCTTTCTTCATACAATGCCGATAATAGGAATATCTTCAAAAAATCCCTGTATCCGCTTGATTTATTTGCCGATATATGATAAAATATCTTTGTTGATCTATAAACCACGGAGGGATACAGATGCCAAAGGTGATAGTCGGGATGTCGGGCGGTGTGGACAGCGCCGTAGCCGCATATCTGCTAAAAGTTGCAGGATATGATGTGATAGGTGTCACACTTAAGATATGGTACGCTGCAGACGGCAAGGAGAGCCGCTGCTGCGAGATAGATGATGCACAGAAGGTCTCAGCACTGCTGGGTATCCCCTATTATGCCATAAATCATGTCGCAGATTTCCGCAAATGGGTGACAGAGCCCTTCATAGAAAGCTATATCCATGGCCTTACGCCCAACCCCTGCATCGGCTGCAACAGATATATCAAATGGGACGGTATGCTCTCCGCAGCACATGATCTTGGAGCAGACCATATCGCAACAGGTCACTATGCGCAGATAATTCAGCTTGAAAACGGCAGATACTCCGTCAAGCAGTCTCTCCATCCCGAAAAAGATCAGACATATATGCTGTATATGCTGACACAGGAACAGCTCAAAGCAACTCTCATGCCCCTCGGAAAGCTGACAAAGGAAGAGGTCAGGAATATCGCGAAAGCCGCAGGTCTGCCTGTTGCATCAAAGCCCGATTCACAGGAGATATGCTTTGTGCCCGACGGCAGCTATGCTGATTACATAGAAGAAAACTACACGGGCATGATCCCGCCGGAGGGCAATTTCGTGGATGAGGATGGCAATATTCTTGGCAGACACAGCGGGATAATAAACTATACCGTGGGTCAGCGCAGAGGACTGGGCATAGCACTGGGCTATCCTGCTTTTGTAAAGCGTATTGATGCCGAAAGGAACGAAGTCGTCATAGGTACGGATGAGCAGCTTTACAGCAGGACTGTCATCTGCGGGAATGTCAATTACATGGGAGCTGTGCCGCTTTCGGGTGATGAAAAGCTGCACTGCCGCACAAAGATACGCTATCATCACCCCGCTGCTGTTTCAACTATCGAAAGGATAGATGACAACACTATCCGCATAGTCTTTGATGAGCCTGTAAGAGCTGCCGCTCCGGGACAGTCAGCAGTGTTCTATGATGATGATATGTGTGTTCTCGGCGGCGGGATGATACTTTCAGCAAAATAAGGTGACAATATGACAGATAATATACCAGGAATAATAAAACGCCATATCACCGGCAAGGAATACACTGTTGATGAAACAGGATGTTTAAGCGGAACGGTATATCTCTTTGATGATATGGTACTGAAAACAGAAAGCTATACGGATAAGACTGAATCAACCGTTGAAATAATGCGCTGGCTGGGCGGAAAGCTCCCTGTTCCCGAAGTGATAGAGTATGAGATACAGGATGATATGAGCTATCTTCTCATGAGCAGGATAAAGGGAACTATGTCCTGCGACAAGCATTATCTTGAACATCCCGATACGCTTTTCAGCGTACTTGCAAAAGGGCTTGAAATGCTGTGGAGCGTGGATATCTCAGACTGTCCCCGTGTACGCGATCCCGGAACAGAGCTTTATGAAGCAAGAGAGCGGGTAGAAAAAGGGCTTGTTGATATGGACAACTGGGAGCCCGGAACAAAAGAACAGTTCAGAGGCCCCTCCGGACTGCTTGACTGGCTCGAAAACAACAAGCCTGCCTATGAACCTGTGCTTTCCCACGGCGACTTCTGTCTGCCCAATATACTGATAGAAAATAACGATATAAGCGGATTTATCGACCTCGGTGACTGCGGCATCGGTGACAGATGGCGTGATCTTTCACTGTGCTGGCGCAGTCTCAGGCACAATTCCGACGGGACATTCGGGAATATTTATCCCGGCATAAAGCCCGATATGCTGTTTGAAAAGCTGGGTATAGAGCCCAATCACGAAAAACTGAGATATTATATACTCCTTGATGAATTATTCTGAAAAAACTCCTCTGCACAACAGAGGAGTTTTTTCATTGACAGTATCAGTCTACCTTATTCAATACCCAGTCAGCATTTTCATAGCCAAATTTTTGAGTAAAGACTATCTTATTCCCGTTAGCACACATTGCCATACCTTTTCCGGCATATATTCTGAAATAGTCGTCACCGCTCCTATTGCCGTTATCATCGGTTATGATATATTCCCGAATAACCTGATCAATACTGAATTTATCATTGCCCTTTATTCTGAGTCTGACTTTTGGAGCTGATTCAGGTGAGATAGTATAATTGCCGTTTTCAGCCCTTTTAATGACAAATCGCTGACAAGTATCGGAAATATCGGAAGAAACACTGAATTTTCCACCCTTATAAGTAAGATATCTGCCTTTGGACTGTATAGTATAAACGCCTCCTTCAAAAGGATGCGGATCAATGCTGAATGAAAACATTATCTCATCACTTGTCGGAAAATCATACGCTTTCAGTTGTTTTTTATCCACCTTTATACTGTCAACACATTCTTTTAACCCGTTGAACCCATATTTTTCCTGTGGATATACATAAACAGGATATGCTTTATTATTCCGGAGAATACAATCTATTCCATACCCGATATCCGAGGATTCAGGCATAACATAGCTGTCAAATACAGAAACCTTATTCTTTACAGTTTTGCCTAAATTATCTATCGGATAGTACATCAGGCACTTTGATAGCTGAGGTTCAAATGAATTTTTTAATTCAGTAAATTCAAACCTGAAAAATCCGACAGGAACATCACCGCTGTAAACAAAGCAGTACGCAGACGGAGTTAAGTTCTTTCTCCATTCATCGGTGAGTGATCCTGTTTCAGGATCATATCGCGGCAGCTGAAATGACCTTGATACAGACAATTCCTTAAAATCGTGATAAAATCCATAGTACGAATACTCGTACTGTATCTCCTCTGCTATACGTTTCTGAACCTCATCGGTCTTTAAAAGCCTGTCTGCCTCTGCGCACCATTTATCAAACGGGATATCTGTATCATCAGCCTTAATGAATGTTGATACAGATGACAAGGATATATTCTCAACAGTTCTGCCGCTTTCATCTGCAAACGCAGTCACAGCGGGAAGAATAAGCGTTGCGGCGATAACAGCTGTTAATAGTCTGAATGGTTTCATTATAAATCTTCTCCTGAATAAAAAGAAATATACAACCGTCTATACTTTCACTATTTCTCCTCATATACGCAGATCAGTACAGATTGTACCCCTCTATAATATAATACAACTAATGAAGGCAATATTTTTCAGCCATTTTCAACAAATTTTGCAGATATTTATTATATTAATATGTATGGTTTTGAATTATTCTCCTCATTTCAATCGGATGATATTGTTTTAAAGCTATTTCATTCGTTCCATTATTTCAAGAGCCATCCTGCCGTTGTGATACGGGCACTTCCATTCATTGACCATAGTCACCTTTTCAATGGGGACACCGTTCTTGTCAAGCTCTCCCCACCACTCGCCGCAGCGCGGGTCACGCTGGTATTTTTCTATCCAGTTCAGCACCTTTTCCGCAGCAGTCATAAACTTTTCATCTTTGCCGTGCTCATAGGCATTCACAAAGCCCACTACTGTCTCAGCCTGCACCCACCAGATGCGCTTCGTATTTATCTCGGTCTTGTCCCGTTCATTAAGGAGTGAGCCGTACTCGCCGTTTTCCACATAGGCGATGTTGTAGATATTGTTGGCGATGCGCAGATCCATTGCAGCCCATTCCGTGCGAAGCTTCTCATCGCCAAGCACATCACAGGCACGGTCTATGAGCCATGATGCCTCGATATCATGACCGTAGGAATGTATGTCTCCGATCACATTCAGCTCCCTGTCAAAGAATACCAACAGTTTGTTGTTTTCACTGTCAAATATCTTGTTCTTTGTGATATCCAGCAAAAATCTCAGTCTTTCGGCCACCTTTTCCTCGCCTGATGCCTTGTATAGCACGGTATATGCCTCGATAAGATGGAGAACGGTGTTCATGGTCTTGTCTGCCATAAGCCCGTTCTCACTGAGGGCATCGTTTTCTATCAGCTTCCAGTTGCGGTCGAAAGCCTCCATGTAGGCAATATCATCGGTACATTTGCTCTCAACGGTCTCAAAGAGCTCAAATGCAAGATCAAGGGCAGCTCCGACATCACTTGCAAGATAATAGGTGGAGAGCGCATATATGGCAAATGCCTGGTTATAGGTGTGCTTCATGGTGTCAAGGGGGGTACCGTCATACTTCATCATCCAGTAAACGCCGCCGTTTTCACTGTCAACACAGTGGTCTCTGCAGAAATCAAAGGCATGGGCAGCGTATTTCAGGCACTCCTCCGCAGCCTGCTTGTCACTTTCACGGAGGACTATGGCGCACTGGGAATAGAACCACAGTATCCTTGAATTGAGGATGACACCTTTGCCCCCCTGCTTGTCCACCACAAGATCATTATCCATCTGACCGTAAAAGCCGCCGTTTTCATCGTCACGCAGCTTGTTCCAGAAGGGGATAATATCATTTCTGAGAATGTTTATGCATCTTTTCTTCATACTTTCCATAACAGATCACCAATTAAAATAAAAATCATTTTCAGGCTCAGCGGCCTTATACATATAATCTTTTCCTTCTTCCAGACCATTTTTGAGCAAGGTCTGTGTTATCTCCTCACGGGCACATCCGGGAGTATTGTTGTTCTGTGAAAGATGTCCCGATATAATTTGTTCGGTACCGTTCTTCACAAGATACACTGCAAACTCTGCGCTCTGTGTATTTGAAAGATGCCCGTCATAGGAGGATATACGCTCTTTGAGCTCATAGGGATAGAGCCCGTGGATGAGCATATCGCAGTCGTAATTTGCTTCGAGAAGAATGGTCCTGACACCGCGCAGCGCCTCCTCCACAGGGGATGTTACCGTCCCGAGATCGGTGCACACCGCGCAGTTTTTCCCATCGCGCTCTATACGGTACGCACAGGGAGATACCGCATCATGCATCGTGGGAATGGCTGTGATGTGAAACCCGTCTATTTCTGTTTCTTCCTCGATGTCATGAGCTTCTGACAGTATACAACCCTTGTTTGCAAGATAGTCAAGGGTAGCTCTGCGGGCGTATACGGGGATAGCTGTCTTCCTTGTCAGCATTTTCAGGCCATAGATATGGTCGGAATGTTCATGGGTGATAAGTACCGCCCTGACAGCCGTCATGGGTATCTGTGCCTTTTCAAGCGCATTCTTCACCCGCGTGTAGGACACGCCGCAGTCTATCAGCAGGCCGTGTTCCCTGTCGCCAATATAGGTGCAGTTTCCGCTGCTCGATGAAAAAAACGGATATATCCTCATAGTCCTGCTTTCTCAAATATATCCCCGATCACCTTTGACAGTGTCTGAGATACTTTTTCATGGGTCTTTGCAGAAGGATGCCAGTCAACGACTACGCCGTCATTTTCCTCATCCTGGGGTGTAAGGGGAACATAGCATATCCTGTCATCATATTCCGACCTGAACTTCTCAACAGTGTCCTTTATGCTTTCCTCCAGGTCATTTCCCATAACGCCATAGGTACATACGATATATGAATCACTGTTGTTCTGCCTTATCATAGTGAGCATATCGTAGTATTCTTTACGGAATTCGGCTATCCTTTCCGGCTTCTTCCTTGTCCAGGAATGGTCGTTGGTGCCCTCCGCAAAAACGATAACATGGGGCTTGAAGGAAAAGTCATACTTTGTATGCTCCGAATGGCTCTCTTTCCCCATCTTCTTTTCAAGATTGCTGTCGATATAGGGGTAAATATCCTTGAAAAGCCATGTATCAAGGGGCTCCTCCGTGTTTTCATCCACATAGGCGGTACGAACGCCCATGCCCGACCATGAAACATACTGATACTGTGCCCTGCATTTCGTTGCGGTGAGGTATGCATACGCCTTCATCGGGTCTTCCGTTTCGGTCTTGAAAACATCCACCATATAGGTGCCGTCCACACCGTAACCGCAGGTGATGGAATCGCCAACAAACTCGATCTTTCTCGTGTGCTCCGGGGCAGGAGCAGCCAGCAACTCACCGTCGATGACAATCTTATTGAAGCCGCATCGTGCAAATGCAGATTCCGACAGCTTCATCACGCGGATCCTCACACGCTTTTTCTCGCCCTTGTAAAGTTCCACCGTTTGCAGGGTCTCGTCAAGTCTTACCTTCCTTGTAAGCTCTCCATTGATGAATATCCCTATCCATGCCCTGAAATTCTCCTCAAACATCGGATCTTCCGTAACAAATCCCGTAGCGGCATATTCGCCTTCCATATCAAATTCGATAAATGAGCAGGACCAGTCGAAATAGGCTGTATCACCTTTACGGTAGATGCGACCCGAAGTGCCTATACGGGCATCATCAGACATTATCTCTTTTCTCATACAACTTTCCTTTTTCTTTCAGATTCTTTGCCTTTTGTTCTTTGTTTTCTCACTGTACATCCTCTCATCGGCAGTGGAGATCACATTGTCGATACCATCGGAAATATTGCCCATGGCATATCCAACGCTGGCATATATATCATAGGGCTTGTCAAATTCCGCAGCATAGTCCGACAGGAGCTGATGGAATTTCTTTACCCTGAGATCGAGCAATTCATCGTCATAGATATCACAGCCGATGATGTAGAATTCATCCCCTCCCGCTCTTATACAGAATTCACCTGACAGAGTTATCCTCTCTGCCATTCTGGCGACTGCCTTTATAGCAAAATCCCCCTCGTTGTGCCCATACTCATCATTTATCTTTTTCAGGCCGTCAAGATCGATAACGATCGCCAGCAGTGCTGAGGCATTGGGAGTAGAATACAGCCTTCTGAGTGCAAAATCCATTCCTCTGCGGTTCATAAGGCCTGTCATCTCATCGCGGACAGCAAGGCTTTCCAGCATATTCCTCGAACGAATGAGCTCCAGCGCGTTATTGACATTTCTCGCCCAGTTATGGAACACGATGCCCGGTTTTTTCTTCTGATGTATATCGCACTGTACCACGCAATAACCCAGCGTTTCGGTGGAAAAATGTATGGGTGTGAAATAGAATACCGACGGATCATGCTCCTCTTTGAGGGCAGGCAGCATCAGTGAGGTATCGAACAGGTGGTCGTTCCTGACAGTGTAGTGCTGTATGTCATCTATACTGAATGAAGGGGTCGGAACGGTGTGTATGGCTATATTCATCTTAGGCGGATAGCCGTGGAGTTGCTTTTTATCGGTATTGAGCCAGTCGGGGCACAGGCACAGCCACATGTTTTTATACGGCCTTATGAGCCAGTCCGTGCCGTATATCTCACGAATACCGCTTTCCACTCCCCTTGTACCTGTATAGCGCTCAAAATCATAGGAATCGAGCAGCATGGCGAGATCCGCCTTATCCAGGAAATCGGGATCGGTATAATCCCTGTGGGTCGTGATGAGCTGCGAGCGGATGCGCTCCTTTGTCACCATGATATTCTCACCGCAGCCGCAGGAGGCTGACACACAAAGACCTGTGTCGAAATGTGCGGGAGGAA
>JAFPYQ010000121.1 GCA_017394475.1 Oscillospiraceae bacterium
CTGTCATACTCAACATTCGGATACGGTGAGTTTCGCTGTGAAGAAACAGAAAAGGGCGTGAATGCGTATATCGACATCACAAACACATCACACAGGGATGGGACGGAAGTGGTGCAGATATATTTCACAGTTCCCGGTTCACAGGTGAAACGAGCGGACAAAAAGCTGTGCGGCTTTGAAAGAGTATATGTAAAGGCAGGGGAGACAGTCACTGCAAAGCTGTTCATCCCGCGGTACATTTTCAGGATATATGATGTGCGCAAACGAGATATGATCGTTGAAGACGGGGACTATATCTTTATGGCAGGTGCATCAAGTGCGGATATCCGCAGCACTGCACAGCTGCATATAAATGGCAGCAGACTGTCCGAAAGGGCGGGAAGTTTCAGTGCCGCTGATGCGGATGAGTGCGAAAATATGAAGATATACCGTTCAAAGCGCACGGGAAAGGATATGCTGCGCCCGTCACACTATACGGGTACCGCAGTATACCGAGGCATCCCACATAAAAATAATATCACGGTGTGGGCATCATCCATAATAGGAACGAGAAAGCTCATTGTGACAGCAGGTGAAGAGATACGCGAGATAACGGTGCCGCCCTGCGATTCCTATGACGATACAAAGCCATTTACCGCAGAGTTTGATGATATCCGGGAGGTAAAAATAACCATATCCGACGGCATGTGCATTACTATGATAGAGACATACTGATACATGATACAGGCGCGGGAGGACATATCTGCCGTGCCTTTTGTTTGTTGATAGTCACGAAAACATTAGTCAAAATGATGTATTTACAGGAAAAGATATTGACTATTTCGTTAAAATATGATAAAATTGTAAATGGGTGAATTTATGCTGATCCATCCTCATAAAGACTATACGAGGATGCTTTGTCTATAGTATGCCTGAAAGCATACGACCATAAGAACAGATCACCCTTGACTGATACTATATCTTATCATACCATATCTTATCATAAGGAGTGAACGTTATGGGTCTATTTGACAAGCTCAAAACAAGGCTGACAAACAAGAGTACCTATGAAGATCCCCGGGAGGAAGCGGCTGAGACCACTGCTGCCGAACAGACCGAAGATTCCGCAGAAGAACAGAACGAACAGGAAACTGTCGTGACTGCTGCTGTTCAGGCTGAGCCTGCTGCTGCAGAGGAAGTAAAGGAAGAAAGTACCGCTGAGGCTGCTCCTGCAGAAAGCAGTGAGCCCTCCGATGAGCTGCCCTGTGTCCCTCCCGCAGCAGATATAAAAAAGACTCTGCTCATCGTCGATAATGACTCAAAGAGCAAGGATATCCTTGATAAGATGCTCTCCGAGGACTATGACCTTCAATATGCCGCAAACGGCGTAGAGGCCATGCAGATACTCAGAAAGCGCAGGATGAATATATCTCTGGTGCTGCTCAATGTCATGATGAACGGCATGGAGGGCATAGATGTCCTGCGGGTGATAAAAGATGACTCTGCTCTTCAGGATATGCCCGTAGTCGTCTTCACATCCGACAGGGATGCTGAGGCTAAGAGCGTGGGTCTGGGTGCTATGGATATCATCCCCAAGCCCCTTCCCGATCAGTCGGTAGTAAACAACAGAGTGAGCAGATGCCTTGAACTGGCGGAGAAAAATGAGCTGATAAAGCTCACAGAGCGCGATACACAGACCTCTCTATATAATCCTGATTATTTCTGCTACTATGTTTCGCTCTTTGACAAGACTCACCATGACGTTCAGATGGATGCTGTGATGGCTGTCATAACGAATTTCAAAATGATAAGCGATCATTACGGCAAGAAATTCGCTGATTCCGTGCTCAAGGCTATAGGTGACGGCGTCAGGAACGTAGCGAGGAAGACAGGGGGCTACGGATGCCGCAACAGTGAGGATTCCTTCCTTATCTACTGCCCTCATACCGATAATTATGACAGGCTCCTGAAGGAGATAATGTCGGGCGTAGAGAGCGATACTTCCACAGCAGGCAAGGCTCGTATGTGCCTGGGCGTATATTCCAATGCAGACAAGGTCATCTCCATCGAACAGCGCTTTGAATTTGCCGATATAGCCGCACAGTCCGCTATAAACAGCTATACCGAAAAGATCGGTATTTACGGCACGGAAATGAAGGAGGCGGCTCAGCTCAGGGAGCAGATACTGGGCGAATTCATCCCATCTCTGAATTCAGGGCGCTTCAAGATATATTTCCAGCCAAAATTCGATATCAGAGGCGACAAGCCTGTTCTCTACAGTGCAGAGGCACTTGTCCGCTGGGATCATCCGCTGCTTGGCATGCTGAGCCCCGGTGCATTCATAGGGCTTCTTGAAGAAAACGGACTTATCACACAGCTTGACCGCTATGTATGGAGCGAGGCAGCCGCACAGATACGCCGCTGGAAGGATGAATGCGGTTATTCGGTGCCCGTATCTGTAAATATTTCCCGTATAGACATGCTGCTGCCGCTGCTTAAGGACATTTTCAAGGAGATACTCAAAAAGTATTCACTGGATGAGGATGATATAATACTGGAGATCACGGAATCCGCAGCAGACGGTGACAACGACCAGATCCTTTCTGCTGCTCAGGAGCTCCGCGGCATGGGTATGGGACTGCGCATAGAAATGGGCAACTTCGGCGCAGGCTATTCCTCCATCGGTATGCTCTCACACATGCCCATAGATGCTCTCAAGATAGATATGGACTTTGTTCATAACTCTCTGGGCGACAACAAGGATATGAGCATGATAGAGCTTATCATCGACATTGCGGACTATCTGCATGTGCCTGTTGTGGCAGAAGGC
>JAFPYQ010000122.1 GCA_017394475.1 Oscillospiraceae bacterium
AGACTTTGAGAATTCTCCCACAAGGCAGAGAATACCTGTAATGGGAAATATAGCATCAGACCGTGTATCGCTAGGAAAATGCCCCCGCTGCGGCAGGAATGTATATGAAGGCAAGCAGAATTTCTACTGTGAATCCGGCAAAGGCGGCTGCGGCTTCACCATATGGAAAGAGCAGAAGATATACCGTGATGTTATCACTGCCAATATGGTGAAAAGACTGTTGGATAACAAGTCAGTAAGTCTTAAAGCAGTAACAAAGGACGGGGCAATATACACAGCAGACTTTGAACTTGATGATAACGGAACATATGCTAACTTCAAACGCGTTGTAAAGCCGAAACTGCGGATAGGTAGCTGCCCCAGATGCAAAAAGGCAGTAATAGAGGGCGAATTCAACTATTACTGCGAATCCGGTCGGGATGGGTGTGGGTTTACCCTCTGGAAGAATGATAAATATAACAATATAAATATCACTCCCGAAGATGCGGCAAGACTCATAGCAGAGCAGACTATCACAAAGGAATTCGACACCATGAGCGGTAAGTCGGCCAAGACTTACAAAATGGTGGATACCGGGACATATGTGAACGTGAAGGAGATATGACATGGGGCTTTCTGATGTGTATAAGAATATCGGTACGGCATATAACCTGCAGACTGCGGTGTACAGGTTTTCTATAGTTTCAAGGGTATGCGGCATAAATGATACCGATGAGGTTCAGATCCTGCCGCAGAATGAAGTGAACAATATAGAGTGTTTTCCTATGACGGAAACACTTGAAAGACTGCTGTTCCTCTATGGAGCGGGTATCATAGACTTCAAGACCTTTAGAAAACTGCGTGATGTAAAGCATGATATATCTGATGTACTAAGAGATGCCGAGAATTTCCTCATAAAACAGCATGAGCTGTATGAACAGGAACGTTTTCCGACTGATAAGCTCCCCGACGTTATAACATGCGCCGCACTATCAAAAATATATGCGGGAAATGACAGTCTCACCTTTGATGATGTCCGCAATATCTGCTCTCTTGAAAGTATCAAAATAGTGAATGGGTGCGTAAAGGTAGCGGATGTGGAAATGATGAAGCTGTTGCTTGATCTGGGAGAATTATTCCAGCACTGCAATGAGAAAATGATATATCCGGAGCCTGAGACCGATAAAACCAATATACTCGGGAACGATGATTTTATGAACGGCGATATAAATGCCGAAGGCTACCCATTTATGGTACATCCCAAGCGCCTGATGTACTATGAAAAAATATATCGGCAGATATATGGAGTGGAGTTCCTTAAATATGCTGTTAAATGCGGGCTTTCCTTTGATGATGAGCTCATAGACAGATACGGCAGATACATCAGACGGGTAAAATGCAGTTTCGACATTTCCTGTTATCACCGTAAGAGGCGTATATGCGGGGACATTGTCAATCAGTTCGATTATTTTACCAATATCCATAATGATAAGCCTGCGGCAGACGGAACACAGCATATTGAGCTGAAAGTATCCAGGGAAGAAACCGATGAGACACTTGTGGATATGGCAATGCATGAATTCATGCTTAAAGTGCCTGTACAGAATGAGACCGTACTGGAAGTGCATAATCAGGGCAAGATAAGGCTCTATGTACTCAGAGATGAGCAGTTCATACCGATAGAAGCGGATTCTTTTCGGACACAGCTTTTTGATCATGACAGTATATGGCAGAAAATACAGAATTATGCTGCTGATCATAATATACGGGCAGTGAATGGGATAGTCGAAGTACCGATGGAACTGATAGGTCTTTTCAGTGATGAGGAAAGACCATATGCCGAGCGGCTCATAAAGGAGCAGTATGCAAGGCAGATAGACAACAAGGGCGGGAAAATAATAAGCAAGCTGTCCGACCTGATGGCTCATGCGGCCACGCAGATGGGTATAGCTGAAGAAAAGTCTAAGCTGAAGGCGAAGCGCGAAGCAGACAAGTCAAAACGAGATCCAAGTGTGGAGGGAAACCAATGAGAGTATATATAAGAGATGAAAAAAAGACAGTATCCGTAAGGCTTTACGGGCTTGACGGCGAAGAATGCACAAGACAGTTCTTTGATACATTCTTTCATGATGTGATTGAGGTGCATGAAACCACCGACGATGAACGTAATGCATCCGGTACCGATGCTGAATACACAATAGACGAGCGCAGACTTTTTGATGCATTTGTAAGTGTCATAG
>JAFPYQ010000123.1 GCA_017394475.1 Oscillospiraceae bacterium
TGTGAGCACCAGTTCTGCGCCGTATGCCTTGAGGATGTTCCTGCGCTCAACGCTCATGGTCTCGGGCATGGTGATGATTATACGATAGCCCTTTGCTGCTGCGATGGATGCAAGGCCGATACCTGTATTGCCGGATGTGGGCTCGATGATGACGCTGCCCTCTTTGAGCAGTCCCTTCTGCTCTGCATCCTCTATCATAGCCTTAGCGATCCTGTCCTTTACGCTTCCTGCGGGATTGAAGTATTCGAGCTTCACGAGAAGTGTTGCTTTGAGACCCAGTTCTCTTTCAAGATTGACTGTTTCAACGAGGGGGGTGTTTCCTATAAGTCCGAGTGAACCTTTATATATCTTAGACATGATGATTCTCCTTTATCTGTATGTGTATCTTTTATATGTATCGGTCGTATTTGCTTACCTGATAGCTGCAAAGCCCTTTTCGAGATCGGCGATGATGTCGTCGATATGCTCTGTGCCGATGGAAAGGCGGATGGTGTTCTGATGGATATCCTGCTCTGCCAGTTCTTCGTCATTGAGCTGTGAGTGTGTGGTGGATGCGGGATGGATAACGAGGGACTTCACATCCGCAACATTTGCCAGGAGAGAGAATATCTCCAGAGCATCTATGAACTTCCACGCCTCTTCTCTGCCGCCCTTTATATCAAAGGTGAATATGGAAGCACCGCCGTTGGGGAAATACTTCTTGTACAGCTCATGCTGAGGATGATCGGGCAGTGAAGGATGATTTACCTTCTCAACAAGAGGATGCTTTGAAAGGTACTCAACTACCTTTGCGGTGTTCTCTGCATGGCGGTCAAGCCTGAGAGAAAGTGTCTCAACGCCCTGCAGGAGCAAAAATGCATTGAAGGGAGATATAGCAGAACCCGTATCGCGCAGGAGTATAGCGCGGATGTATGTCACGAATGCTGCGGAGCCTGCTGCTGCGGTGAAGGATACGCCGTGATAGCTGGGATTGGGCGCTGCTATGGGAGCATATCTTTCGGGAGTCCAGTTGAATCTGCCGGAATCCACGATAACGCCGCCGAGGGTGGTACCGTGACCGCCAAGGAACTTTGTTGCGGAATGAACTACGATGTCTGCGCCGTGCTCGATGGGTCTGATGAGATAGGGTGTACCGAATGTATTGTCTATCACAAGGGGGATATTGTGAGAGTGTGCTATCTCAGCAAGAGAATCTATATCGGGGATGTCACTGTTGGGGTTGCCCAGGGTCTCGATGTAGAGTGCCTTTGTCTCGGGTCTGATAGCTGCCTTTACCTCATCAAGGTCATGGATGTCAACAAAGGTGGTATCTATGCCGTACTGGGGGAGTGTGTGTGCAAGAAGATTGTAGCTGCCGCCGTAGATGGTCTTCTGTGCCACGATGTGCTCGCCCTTGTATGCAAGAGCCTCGATGGTATATGTTATAGCGGATGCGCCAGATGCCACTGCAAGAGCTGCAACGCCGCCCTCCAGGGCTGCAACACGCTTTTCAAAAACGTCCTGAGTGGAATTGGTAAGTCTGCCGTAGATGTTTCCTGCATCTCTGAGGCCGAAGCGGTCTGCAGCGTGCTGGCTGTTGTGGAAAACATAGGAAGTGGTCTGATATATGGGGACAGCTCTTGAATCTGTTGCGGGATCTGCCTGCTCCTGGCCAACGTGGAGCTGTAATGTTTCAAATCTGTAATTGCTCATTTTTATTTCTCCTCTTTAGGTAATGAA
>JAFPYQ010000124.1 GCA_017394475.1 Oscillospiraceae bacterium
CTGACCGGGCTGGGAAAGATACTTCTTGACTGTAAGCTCTGCGCCCTTGCCGAAAAGTATCTCAAGGGTCTCCTGTGTTACATGGACATGACGTGCTGATGTCTCAACTAAAATTTCCTTTGACATGATAATCTATCCTTTCTGATATGATCCAAGCACTGTTATTCAAGTGCTGTAAAAGCTACCTCTCTATTATATCACTTTATTGCGGTAATGTCAAATATTTTGAACAATTATTTTGAACGAGGCAGTATAAGTATATCATGATAGAACAAATAATATGACAATGTACATTTTAGACAAATTTCAACACGGGTTTTTTAGCATATTTTAGAATTTAGTGAATTTATGATAAAATTCACATTATATTCACATATAAAGGCGGATTTTGTAGTATACTATTAAATGAATGTAATGGCTGTGTTTACAGTCAGGAAATATGATGATATGCCCTATGGCGGATAACCGTTATAAGGCTTCAATAACGTATAAAAGGAGTAAGTGCTATGACTGCTGAGTCAATGAAAGTTCTTATCTGTGATGATTCCATGTTTGTTAGGAAGAAACTGGCAGCAGTTCTGAAGAATTGCGGTGTGGGTGAGGTCATTGAGGCTTCTGACGGTGAACAGGCTGTCGAGATGTTCAAGGAAAACAAGCCCGATCTTACTCTTATGGATATAGTTATGCCCAAAATGACCGGTGTGGAGGCTCTTAAGGCTATCCTTTCCGCAGATCCCAAGGCAAAGGTGGTAATGGCATCTTCCGTAGGTACTCAGGAAAACCTTAAGGAGGCTATAAATGCAGGTGCATTTGATTTCCTGCAGAAGCCTATATCCGATGCTCAGCTTGAAATGCTCATAAAAAAGATCACTAAGTAAGGGAGGAGTGGATGTAATGTTTACACAGTTTTTTGGAAATTATCTTCTCAATAAGGGTCTTGTAAGCTCCGCTCAGCTCTCCCGTGCCCTCTCCGACCAGAAAAACACTCGTGCCAAGCTGGGTGTCCTTGCAATCAATGCAGGCTTTATGACCGCACAGCAGGTGGATGAAGTCCATGCAGAGCAGCAGAGAGTCGATATGAGAATGGGTGATCTTGCCGTAAGGATGGGCTATCTCACCAACGAACAGGTGGATATGCTCCTTTCACAGCAGGGAATGGCTCACCTGGCTTTGGGTCAGACTCTTATCGAGAGCGGCGTTATGACAAATTCCGAATTTGCAGATGCCCTCAATAACTACAAGGCTGAAAATTCCCTTACCGATATTGACTTTGCCGATAAGACAGGCAACAAGATAAATGAGATAATAGCTCATTTCTATAATTTCGAGGGCGAGCCGCAGAAGGATCTGCTCACCGAGTATGTGACACTTCTTTTCAAGAATATCATCAGATTCATCGGTGATGACTTCACTCCCCTTTCCCCCGAAAAGATCCCCTCCACACGCTCATCCTTCTCTGCTATCCAGAAGACAGAAGGTGCATTCGTCTCCACTACCATATTTGATGCAGCAGAATCCGCATATATCTCCTTTGCATCACGCTATGCAGGTGAAACTCTTACCGATGCCGATGAAATGGCAGATGCTGCTAACGGTGAATTCCTCAACCTCCATAACGGACTTTTCACTGTCAATGTATCAAATGAGCGCAGCCAGGAGATAAAGCTTCTGCCTCAGGAATTCCAGAAGGGCGGCACTATCCAGGGACCTGCTTACAGGATCGCTCTTGTATTCCCCTTCGGAACAGTATGCTTCTACATTGCTGTATGATCTGATAAAAGCTAAAAGAACGGCCCACGGTACTGTAATGTATCGTGGGTCTGTTTTATGATCTGAGCAGCATAATGAGCCCCCAGGCTTTGTTTATATAGTACCCTTCCTCAGAAGGCCGCTTTATTATGATTATCTTCATCCCCAGCTTGTGGGCAGCGGAGATCTTTTCCGAAAATCCGCCCTCTTTGCCGCTGTCCTTTGTGACAAGGATATCACAGCCTTCAAAATCGCGGGTGTTCTCATATTCAGAAAAGGGGCCATTCCCGCTGATGATGTCGGTAAATCCATGATCTCTGCAGATACGGGCATTTTCGGGAGAAGAATATACCCTTATCCTTGAACGGTCGGCAAAGCACGAGAACAAAGGCACTTCCTTGCTGCCCATGGCAATAAAGATCCTGCCTTCGGTGTTTTTCAGATAGTCAGCCGCCTGTTTTGCATTATCCACATAGACAGCACTCTTATCCACGGGAGAGGGTTCTCTCTTGATACGGAAATATCGCCTTTCGGAATATCCGCTCTGTGCTATGGCAGCTTTTATATTTGCAGTCACGTTCTCGGCATAGGGGTGTGTAGCATCCACCACTGCAGAGTAGCCGTTTTTTAAGAGCGCGCATATCTCGCTGATACTCTTTTTTCCTATGAGCTTTCTGATATACGTAGATTCGGGCAGCAGATCACTGCCGTAATCCGTAGTTACACAGACATCCGCATATATCTTTGAGGAAACACAGCGTGCTGCGATCATCCTGCCCTCGGTAGTCCCACCGAATACGAGCAGCTTTTTCATTGTTCTATCACCTTTTTGAGCCGCAGATCCACTACATCGCCCTTGATGCCAAAATCATCCACCAGCTTCTGACCCTTGCGGATGATCCTGTCCTTGTTCTTCTTTACAAGTCCCAGAACGATATTATCCTGTGTATCCTTGGGTATGAGCCTGAGAAAATTCTCGAGCACTCCCGGAGTTGCCGCATTATCAAGCACGGGTTTGAGCAAAGACGGTATATCCTGTTCCTTTACATATGGCAGCAGCATCCTGATTATAGCCGCATAATCCACATTGTCCACATCGAGTATGATACGCATTTTCATAATTCATCGTTCTCCTGCCACATCAAGTATAAGTCGGTTTTTATCATTGATCTTTCCGAAATGATCAACAGTGCATATTATTTTTCTGCATTTTTTTGCTGCATCTATCGCCTGCTGTATATGCTCATCGGTTATCTCCTCAAAGGGCTCCTCGGAAATAAGCACCGATGCAAGGTGTTTGGCGGTTTGGTGATCCGTATCGTTCTTATGGAGCACGCCTGTCGCAAAGGGGGTGCCTTCTCGCTGTAAACGGCGCATGAGCATTGATGCGGTGCCGTTCCCGCCGATAATGAATATCTCCGGCTCCCCTTCACAGCGCTCGAGTTCTGCTGTTCCGTTCTGTTCGTCAACAGTGCCGCTTTCAAGAGAATACAGCTCCGAAATATATCCGTCTCTGAATATCTCCTCGGGTGTCCCCATGCGGTGTATGGTGTTGTTCTTGATGCATATCAACCTGTCTGCCAGCCGCAGGGCATATTCTATCTCATGCATGGATATTATGATAGTCATCCCGCCTCGTGCCAGCTCACGTATCATACGGAAGAATTCAAGCCTTGCCTTTATATCAAGGAAGGATGTGGGCTCATCCAAAATAAGTATCTGCGGCTTCTGTGCGACAGCTCTTGCAAGCATTATCTTCTGCCTCTGCCCGTCGGAGATCTGACAGAAACGCTCATCAGCGATACCTGCTGCTCTAACCAGGGATAAAGCCGCTCCCACCTCTGCCTTGTCCTCATCCGAGAGTATCCCCAGTGTTCCTGTGTAGGGATATCTGCCTGTTTCCACCACATCCCTGCAGGTGAGCATTTCGGGGAACACTCTTTCCGTGAACATCACTGCCAGCTTTTTGGCAAGCTCCGCAGGAGCTTTTTTTGATATATCCTCACTGTCAACATACACAGTGCCCGCCACAGGCGGCAGATGTGCCGACAGAGTTCGCAGCAGAGTTGTCTTGCCTGCACCGTTGGCACCTATAAGGCAGAGTATTTCGCCACTGTTGGCTGTAAAGCTAATATCACCGAGGACTATCCTTTTTACGCCGTAACCGGCACTGAGATCTTTTGTTTCAAGCATAGGGCATGTCAAAGCGCTCAACGCTGTTATCCATTTACTCCCCCGCCGTATGACGGGGGAGATCGATCACATTATAGAACAGATCTTGTTAGCGAATGCAACAGGGTCTTCTATGGGCAGACCCTCTATGAGAAGTGCCTGATCGTAAAGGATGGATGCATAATCAGACAGCTTTTCCCTATCTGTTTCATAGAGTCCCTTCATCGTTTCAAATATGCGGTGATTGGGATTTATTTCAAGTATCTTTTCGGATGTGACCTTTTCGGCCTGAGGATTCTGATTGAGGACCTTTTCCATTTCAAGGGTTATCTGACCTGCGCTTGAAAGGCAGACAGGATGAGAGCGGAGCTTGTCGGAGATCTTGGCTTCCTTTATCTTGCCTCCCAGAGCAGTTTTTAGGTAATCCAGCATATCCTTGTTGTCTTCCGCGATCTTCTTGGTCTCCTCGCGCTCTTCCTCGGTATCTATGCCCAGATCCCCTTCTGTAACGCTCTTGAGTTCCTTGTCGCCGTGGCGCATGAGCACCTTCATGACAAATTCATCCACATTGTCGGTGCAGTAAAGGATCTCATAGCCCTTTTCACGCAGCAGCTCTGTCTGAGGGAGGGCATCTATCTTCTCTACAGTTTCGCCTGTGCAGTAGTAGATGTATTTCTGGTCTTCCTTCATCCTTGATACATACTCATCGAGTGTGGTGAGCTTCTTGTCGGATGAAGATGTGAACATAAGCAGGTCTTCTACCTGTTCCTTGTCGCGGCCGTAGTTGTCATAGACACCGCCGAACTTTATCTGGACACCGAATGCCTTCCACAGCTTTTCGTAGTCCTCACGGCTGTTTTTGAGCATCTTTTTCAGTTCGCTCTTGATGGTCTTCTCTATGGATTTGGCAATGAGCTTCAACTGATGGTCGTGCTGGAGCATCTCACGGGAGATGTTGAGCGAAAGGTCTGCGGAGTCCACAAGACCCCTTACGAATGAATAGTATTCGGGGAGAAGGTCTGCACATTTATCCATGATGAGCACTCCGCTCGAATAAAGCTGCAGTCCCTTTTCATAGTCCTTAGAGAAGAAGTTGAAGGGCGTATGGGACGGGATGAAGAGCAGTGAATCGTAAGTGGTGGTACCCTCTATCTTGGAGTGGATATATTTGAGAGGATCCTCATAATCATAGAA
>JAFPYQ010000125.1 GCA_017394475.1 Oscillospiraceae bacterium
GCCGGCAGAGAAAGCATAGATCCCTGCCGGCTTGATCCGAATTACCCCGAACGTGAAGCTATCTATTAAAAAAGAGAATAATCAAGCCATAGTATCTATCAGAGAATGATAATATGGCGTTTTTTATGAAAATAATATAATGTAAATGATCAAAATAGAAGCTATGATACCTGCTGCGATGCTGACATATCCGTTGGTCAGACCTGCCTGTGCAACAGGGTCGAATATCTCGCTGTAAGGGCAGTCTGGGTCGATAAAGAGCCTTACTTTCTGCCCCTCACGCACTTCTGCGATACTGCTCCATACATTGTTGTTTACTGTGTAGGAATTGCCGTTGTATTCATACAGGTATGTGCAGTTTTTCTGATATCTGCCCACCGAGTTCTGAAAACCATCGGTACGCCTCATATCCACTTTGACGATGACTGCATCCACAGGTACCGTGCATCTTTTTTTCAGATCCCTGGCGCGCTGTGAATACCTGTAATTTGATATAGCATAGAAGATAAGTATGATACCTACTGCTATCAGCACAAAGTTTTCGTTGAATATGGATGTAGGAAGAAAAGACATATAAACCTCCCCTGAACGATCTGTGATAATGATAACATAACGAACGTTATAAAGTCAATATTTTCGGGAAATTCTAATATATTTATAATCTTATCATAAGAAAACGATGACAGGCAATGGAAAAAAGAAAAAGCCGGCAGAGAAAGCATAGATCCCTGCCGGCTTGATCCGAATTACCCCGAACGTGAAGCAATCAATAATAGGTATGGCGCGCTGTAAGGGACTCGAACCCCTGACCTACTGGTTCGTAGCCAGTCACTCTATCCAGCTGAGCTAACAGCGCTTTTTCAATCAACTGTATTATTTTATCACATTTGGAGTGAAATGTCAAGGGGTTAGAAAAAAATATATCTATTAACAAAGGTGGACAATTATAATACCCAATCATTTGACATTTGGGATCTTTTATGATATAATAGTTAGTTGAATCAGATAAAAAAGGCTTTTGAGCGCCTCTGAAGGGAGTTTTAAAGATGTCTAATTCTCCGGAATGGATAAAAAGATCGGCTGTGTACCATATATATCCTCTTGGAGCTTTCGGCTGCGAAAGGCGCAGATGCGATCTTGACAAAAATACCCAAAGCCATCGCATTCTCGGAATGCTCGAATGGATAAGCCACTTAAAGGCTATGAATATAACAGCAGTCTATTTCGGCCCTGTTTTTGAATCGGTGGCTCACGGTTATGATACCACGGATTATAAGAAAATAGACGAAAGACTCGGCACGAATGATGATTTTACCAAAGTCTGCGATGCTCTGCATGAAAACGGCATAAGAGTCATCCTTGACGGCGTTTTCAACCATGTGGGCAGGGATCACTTTGCTTTCAGGGATGTTCAGATGAACAGGGAGCGCAGCGGCTATTGCTCATGGTTCTGCAATCTCAATTTCGGAGGGAATACAGGATTCAATGACGGCTTCTGGTATGAGGGATGGAACAATAACTACGATCTTGTAAAGCTCAACCTTAAGAATCCGGGAGTTGTGGAGTACCTGCTGGATGCGGTAAATTACTGGATAGAGCAGTGGCATATCGACGGCATCAGGTTTGATGCGGCAGATTGCCTTGATAAGGACTTCATCAAGAGGATACATGATTTCACAAGGGGCAAGAAAAGCGATTTCTGGCTCATGGGTGAGATCATCCACGGGAATTATTCCATGTGGGCAAATCCCGATATGTTCGACTGCGTGACGAATTATCAGTGCTATAAGGGCATATATTCATCACACAACGACCGAAACTATTTCGAGATAGCACATTCCATCGAGTACCAGATGGGGCAGTACGGCGATATCTATATGTATAATTTCGTGGATAACCACGACGTGGCAAGACTGGCATCCCAGCTGAGTGATTATGACAGGATATATTGCTGCTATACGCTGCTCTATACTATGTACGGCGTGCCCTCCATATATTACGGAAGTGAGTTCGGCATAAAGGGAGAAAAGGGCAGAGGAGCAGATGCCGATGTGGCCATACGCCCCTGCATAGATCTGAATGATATCCCCGGCCGCGACGATAAGCTGTTTGAGCATATCTGTACTCTTGGCGCTGTAAGAGCGGAAACTCCCGCGCTCCAGACAGGAAAATACAATAAGATAGACCTTAAAAACCAGACGTTCCTCTATAAGCGCGAGGGAGAGGGTCAGACTGTGTATGTGGCACTGAATATTTCGGACGGCGACTATACATTCTCGGTCCCCACACATTATCAGAAACTGGCAGACAGGCTATCCGGCAGGAGCTTTGAGGTCATAAACGGCGTCGCATCTGTAACGGTGGGCAAAAACAGATCTGCTATACTGGTGGATGCAAACAGCAGCGCTCATACATCGATACCAGAGATAAAAGTTTCCGACACAAAGCCTGTTGAAATTGTTGAAAGACCACCTGTACAGGAAGAAAAGACGGAAAAAGCAGCGGAGCAGAAAGAGGAAAAAACAGAGAGCGCTGTAAATGTTCCTCAGAAGAGAAAGTCATACGGCATACCGGACGGCAGGATGCTTGTGATAGGCGGAAGGTACAGGCATTTCAAGGGCGGCGAGTACATAGTGACAGGCACCGCGTGCGATCATGAAACACTTGAACCCGTGTGCATATATCTGCAGATATATGATAAGCCGAGAGCATGGGTAAGACCAATATCGGAATTTCTTGATGATATAGATGACAACGGCAACAGAAAGCCGAGATTTGAATTCATAGAAAGAGCATATTGACAGTATCCGGGACTTTTTTGCAGAGACCGGGATATAAAAATCATAAAACAAGGAGCAATACCATGAACGTAGGTAAAGGAAAACTGCTGGAGGAATTTTCCCTTGAAAAGGCAAAAGCATCGGTAGGCAGTGAGATAGAGATAAATGCGTGCGCGCATAAGGTAAAGGATATGGGAGGATTTGCCTTCATCAACCTCCGCACAGCAAGATATGTGATACAGGCTGTCTATTCCCCCGATGACTGCAAGGACAGCATAGAGGGTATCAGAGAGGGCTGCTTTGTAAAGGCAACAGGTGTAGTCCGTGAGGAGCCAAGAGCATATAACGGCATAGAGATAAAGCTCACAGGGATAAAGCTCATCCATAACCCCGGAAATGACTATCCTCTCCATGTAAGCGCAAGAAAGCTGGGCTGTTCCCTGGATGTAAACCTGGATAACAGAGGCGTAGCTCTCAGAAACCCTGTGGAAAGAGCTGTGTTCAAGTTCCAGGAAGGAGTTGTCAGCGCGTTCAGACAGTTCATGTTAGACAATTCCTTCACAGAGATACATACCCCAAAGATCGTGGCACAGGGCGCTGAGGGCGGCGCAAATATATTCAGACTGGATTATTTCGATAAGGAAGCTTTCCTCAACCAGTCGCCCCAGTTCTACAAGCAGGCAGCAGTGGCATTCTTTGACAGAGTGTTCGAGATAGCTCCCGTTTACCGTGCAGAGAAGCACTCCACTTCAAGGCACCTGAACGAATATATAGGCCTTGACTTTGAGATGGGATATATAGACAGCATGTACGATGTCATGGAGATGGAAACAGCAATGCTCCGCTTCATGATGACATACCTGAAGGAAAACTATGCTCCCGAGATAAAGACACTGAATGCAGATATCCCCGAGGTAACAGAGATACCTGCCATCAAGTTCGAGGATGCTGTGGCTCTTATCAAGGGCAGCAAGTCCAAGAACAAGTTCGACCTTGAACCCGAGGATGAGGTGTTCCTGTGCAACTGGGCAAAGGAGAACCACGGCACAGAGTTTATCTTTGTCACCAACTTCCCCGCATCAAAGCCTCCCTTCTATGCTATGGACGATAAGGAAGACCCCAGAACAGCCTGCAAGTTCGACCTGCTTTTCAGAGGCCTGGAGATAACCACAGGCGGCCAGAGGATACATGACTATAACGAACAGCTTGAGAAGATGAAGAGACAGGGACTTGATCCCGAGGACTTCAAGTATTATCTTGACAGCCATAAGTACGGACTTCCTCCTCACGGCGGCCTTGGAATAGGCCTTGAAAGACTTGTGATGAAGCTGCTGGGTCTGCAGAATGTAAGACAGGCTTCCATGTTCCCGAGAGACCTTGTAAGACTTACTCCGTGACAATTTACAAATGAAAAGTGCCTTTCTCCTGATGCGGGAAAGGCACTTTTTAACCTATATGTAGTATGGGGTCAAGGGGTAGAACCCCTTGCAGGTGCAGGGCAGCGCCCTGCGTAGCGGAACAAAGTTCCGCCGCAGCACAGACCAACAGCAAAGACAAAACAAGCAGACAACAAGCCAAAGAAAAGAACCACAAAAAGCCGCCGACAGAAAAGAAAGACCTGTACTATAAAACAATCCAAAACCAAAAACATCAAAACAGTAAATATGTCGGCGGCTAAAAGGACTGTGGATACAGTCCACGCTCCGAAGGAGCGCACGAACGCATAAAGTAACCGTTCCGAAAAAGCACAGTATCAGCACAAAGCCTGCAGTTTCCGCACAACCGGAGAACCCCTCCGTTTCCACTTGTTTTCTGTACGGTTATTTCTATTAAAACGCTGAACAAACCATAATAGTATATTTTAATATGTATTTGCTCCGTTTTAGTGTGTATCTCTGTTAGTTTGTGCATAACTGCGCTCCTTCGGAGCGTGGACTGTATCCACAGTCCTTTTGCCGCCGATCCGTTTGCGATCTTGATATATTTGCTTTGGATCGTTTCTGATACAGTTCCGTGTCTTTTGGTCGGCGGCTTTTCTGGGTCTTTTCGTTGGCTTGTTGTCTGCTTGTTTTGTCTTTGCTGTTGCTTTGTGCTGCGGCGGAACTTTGTTCCGCATAAGAGGGCTCTTCCCTCTTAACTCCCGCAAGGGGGGCGTCCCCCCTTGACCCCATACTTTTTTTCGGCTTTTTTTTCTGCCCCTTTGAAAAACTTATTTGATAAGCGTTTCCTTAGAATTTGATTAAATTGATTAGAAATCAGTCATATTTATTGACATTTCCGGTAAACAGACATATAATAGATAAAAAATAACCAATATAAACCTTTATGAAAGGGATATGGATATGAAAGGCAAACTGACATTTACAGGGATCATGAGGATAATAGGCCTGGGACTGATGTTTTTCGGTATGTACACAATGTTTGCAAATATGTTGAAGGTGTTTTCATACGAAAAAGCAGGGGCTGAGATCATCCGCATAGAGGAAAATGCCGGGCAGGAAGATAAATACGGCTATACAGGGTATAAGAGCAGCAAGAAGTACTATGCAAAATATACCGTGGACGGCGTTGAGTATGAGAATATGGTCTATCCCCCCTACGGAGGCGGCTATGAGGGCATGGAGGTGACCGTGAAATACGATCCCCTGGATCCTTCAAAGATAATCTATGATGAGGACGGCATGTCCGTTTCTCAGGGCGCTCCCCTTGCGCTGGGCGTGATATTTGTGGCAGTGAGCACCTATATAAGCGCAAACAGGAGCAGAAAGTATATGACCAATATATAACGAAAATATCCGATATATTTGTGCAAAAGTGCTATGGTGTTTTTTGTGAGACTTTAGTATAATATTATCTGTACTTGAATATTCACAATGTACGGCACAGGAACATTGTAAAGATAGGGATCCTTTGGTGGCATACATCAAAGGATCTTTCTGATA
>JAFPYQ010000126.1 GCA_017394475.1 Oscillospiraceae bacterium
GAGATCCGCGAATTGCTGTAATCTGCCGTTGATAGTACATCACATAAGAAAAAATAAACGAAGCAACAGCGGATTTTATCCGCCTAACACAGCGTAAATGTGACAGGCTAATGAAAGTACCGAGCCGCAAATTTCACGTCTTGTAAGAAAAAATCAGCGAAGTAACTGCGGTTTTTAACCGCCTAACGCTCGATATTCTGATTTTTAGACAAATGAAAGTACCGAGCCGCAGATTTCATGTCTTGTAAGAAAAAATCAACGAAGCAACAGCGGATTTTATCCGCCGGGCACTTGAAATCCTGTGAAGAAAGTGCTATACTATTAAAGTACCCGTGCAAACGGGACACGGAACAACTCAACCGCAGGTTGAATCATCTGCCGATACTCAAAAGAACGGTTATTGAACTGCAACTGCTGTTATGCTACAATGGGTATGAAAGGAGTTGTTCGGGATGGAAAACAGGATAGGCAGTATAATATCATCCAAAAGAAAGGCACTGGGACTTACTCAGCAGAATATTTCCGAAAGGCTGAACATATCATACCAGGCGGTGAGCAAGTGGGAAAACGGGACATCATATCCCGATCTTGAACTTCTGCCGCGGCTGGCAGCTATCCTGGGCACCACGGTGGACGGCCTTCTGGGGTATCCCGTGAATGCCCTTACCGTCTATGAGGAGCGCTACAAAAGCGAGGACTACTACTGGGGACTGAGACCCAATGACATGTGCTATGAGATAATGAAGCTCATGCCCCCCGAAAAGCCCTGCCGCGTGCTGGAGATAGGCTGCGGAGAGGGAAAGGATGCTGTGTTCCTTGCAAAGAACGGCTACATCGTCACAGCCTTTGATGCTGCACAGAGCGGGCTCGACAAAGCGCGCCGCCTTGCGGACAAAAGCGGCGTGGGGATAGAGCTTTTCAAGGCGGATATCCGCGACTGGCGCCCCGATGAGGATTATGATATAATCTATTCAAGCGGTGTATTCTGCTATCTTGAGGAAGGACTGCGCAGGGAATTTACCGAAAGCCTCAAAGCTCATACAGTGCAGGGCGGGCTCAATGCCCTCAATGTTTTTGTGGAAAAGCCCTTTATCCCCACCCCTCCCGACAGGGAAAAGAGCGAATCCTACAAAAAGGGATGGCTCTCGGGAGAGCTGTTCATGTATTACCATGACTGGTTCTTCCATAAGAACGATGAGATCATCTTCGACTGCAACAGCAGCGGCGCCCCTCATCAGCATTGTATGGATATTCTTATAGCCGAAAAGAAAGGATAAGTAAAATGAAAAAGATCATTTCGGGAAAAGTAAGAGAAGTATATGAAACAGATGATGGAAAACTCGTCATCGTCACCACGGACAGGATATCCGCATTCGATGTTATCCTTGATTCAGAGATCCCCGACAAGGGAAAGGCACTCAACTGCATCTCCCTCTACTGGTTCGATCTCACAAAGGATATCATCCCCAACCACATCATATCCTCCGACCTTGCAGATATGCCCGCAGAGTTCTCAAAGGACAAGGCATACTATGAGGGCAGGACTGTCATGACCAAGAAGCTGAAAATGCTGCCCTACGAATTCATCGTAAGGGGATACATGTTCGGCAGCATGTGGGAGGACTACAAGAAGACCGGCACCTACTGCGGAGTTCCCATCGAAGAAAAATATGTTCAGGCTGAAAAGCTGAAGGCTCCCATGGTAACACCTTCCGTCAAGAACAGCGAGGGACATGATGAGAACATCACCCTTGACAGGCTCAGAGCCGAGATAGGCAAGGAAGAGGCCGACAGGATAGCTGACATCTGCGTCAAGATCTACACAAAGTGCAGAGAGGATGCAGCAAAGAAGGGACTTATCATCGCCGATACAAAGTTTGAGTTCGGTTATGATGAGAACGGTGTGCTCACCATCGGCGACGAGGTACTCACCCCCGACTCCAGCCGTTTCTGGGCTGCCGAGGATTACAAGACCGGCATATCCCCCAGATCCTATGACAAGCAGTTCGTCCGCGACTGGCTCATTGCCAACAAGCTCAACGGAGTGGTACCCGCCCCCCGCCTCCCCGAAGATATTGCGGCTAACACCGCAAAGCTGTACAAGGAATGTTTTACGGCTATTACAGGAAGAGAGAGCTACGTTTGATAAACCCCAAAAAAGGCCTGCACTTCGGTGCAGGTTTTTTTACTTATTTTGCTTGTATATTGATTGATTTGCTTTTAAACTGTTAGTTTTTTGCTTTGTGATTATCTGTTTGATTTGCCTATTGTTTGATTAGTTTGCTTTTATTCTGTAAGTTTTTACTTTGTGATTATCCACTTGATTTGTCCTTTCGTAGGTAGCCTTACTCTTTTACCCGTTTCATCGTGCGCGCGGATGCAAAGGGAC
>JAFPYQ010000127.1 GCA_017394475.1 Oscillospiraceae bacterium
CAAAAAGCCTGATACTATTACCACAACAGCGGCTATGAATACGGCGGTCAACGAAACGATCTTTTGCTTCATGATAAACATTTGCGTCTTGATGATATTATTCATTCCTTCCACCTGCCTTTTCGAGATAATAGTCCTCCAGATTCTGACCTTCCTCGTTCAGCTTTGTGATGACAAGCCCGTTATCTGTCAGCGTTTTGGAAATGTGGTGAATGTCACCAAGCCGTTCAAAAATCTGTATCTCTTCGCCGTGAATGACCTTGTAATCGTGAATGGACAGCTTATCCTCCAGTACTGCCGCAGTCTTGTTGATGTCGTCAGTCCGCAGGGCAATATGGTTCCTGCACCTGACAAGCAGTTCCTCACGGCTCAGGTTCTCGATAAGGTTTCCGTGGCTGATGATAGAGAAATCGGTGCAAAGCTCGGACAGCTCCGACAGCAGGTGACTTGAGATCAGAACGGTCACGCCCCACTCCTCTTGCATACGCTTGATAAGCTGACGGACTTCCACAATGCCCTCCGGATCAAGTCCATTCACAGGCTCGTCCAGCACCATGATCTCTGGCTTCGGCAGGAGTGCCTTACCGATACCAAGCCGCTGTTTCATGCCGAGCGAGAATTTGTTTGCACGTTTCTTTCCAGTGCTTGCAAGCCCAACAATGTCCAGTATCTCATCAATGCGCCTTTCATCGGGATAGCCCCGCAGATAGCGGATATACTGCAAATTCTCACGGGCTGTCATAGAGCCTGCAATGATCGGCTGTTCGATCATAAAGCTCATCCTTGCGCGGGAATTGTCCAGATTCTCAGAACTGCCGAACAGCTCCAGTTCCCCTTTTGTCGGAAAGAACAGCCCTGCCAGTATCTTCATGATCGTAGTCTTGCCTGCACCGTTCGGACCGATCAGACCGCAGATGTGTCCACGTTCTACAATCAGGCTGAAATCGTGTAGGACTTCCTGATTTTTATAGGACTTGCAAAGCCCTCTCATGGTTATCACGCTATTTCCCATAGCGCCGCCCCCTTTCGTTTTACTATCACCATTCTAACAGACAAAGGTAAAGAAAAGGTTAAGCGAATGGTAAAGAAAAGGTTAAGTTACAAGACGATAGCCCATTCCCCAGACCGTTTCAATATATTCATTATCGGGATCGAGCTTTTTCAGCTTGGAACGGATATTACTCATATGGACTTTTACCGTGTTATCATCGGTGAGATAATTCTCGCCCCATACGCTTTCAAAGAGGTTTGCTTTTGACCACAGCTTAAAAGGATTTTTCATCATTAGCACCAGTATCGCAAACTCCTTGCTTGTGAGCATGAGCGCATTTCCGCAGACAGCCGCTGTTCCCGATGTCAGGTCAAGCGTCAGATTTTTATATGTCAGCACTTTCGATTCGGCATCTTTACGGGCATTTCCTTCATACCGCCGCAGAACGGCTTCCACACGCACAAGAAGCTCGTCAAGATCAAAGGGCTTTGCGATGTAATCGTCAGCACCCATTCTTATCAGGTCAATTTTTGAGCGAGTCTCACTCTTTGCCGACACCACGATCACGGGAATATCCGAAAATTCCCGTATCTTTTGCAAGACCATATCACCGCTCTGAAACGGCAGCATCAGGTCAAGTATCAGAAGTGACAGATCACTTTGCTCACGAACGATACGCACGGCATCAAGCCCGTTCAGCGCAGACAGCGTTTCATAGCCCTGCGAGGACAAGTATTCACATATAAGGCGATTTATCTCCCTATCGTCCTCGGCGGTCAGTATCTTTTTCATGGCACACCTCCCGAATATTGATGGCTGTTGTAATCATTATAGCATAGTTTGGGGGAAAGGTCAATCATACTGAAAAGAAAAAGCATAGTCCAAACTTATGTTTATGCAGATCATTATAATTCAAAAAGGAACAGCCGTTTAGACTGTTCCTCACTATAATCATAGCCTGCTTATTTGTCTTGGTTTAGAGATACTTCTTTATGAAGCATCGCCGAATAGTGAGGCGGTTTTGCTTTATCAGAAACGTATCCTTCCGATAACATCCGTGGGGAGCATATTGTGCTGTGACAGCTCATCGGCGGTGGCATCTGCTGCCTTGCCAAAATAATAGACTGCTGCAGCGGCGCAGTCAAATGCTCTGTCGCCCTTCTGCGCTGTGATCATGCCTGCGGTCATGCCTGCGAGCACATCCCCCGAGCCGCCCCTTGAAAGCCCTGCATTGCCCGTATAGGATGCATAGGCGCGCTTATCCGGGGAGACGATATATGTGGGGAAGCCCTTTGCCACCACTATGCAGCCCGTTTCTTCAGAAAGCTCGGATGCGGCAGACAGCCTGTCGTCGAGCACGAAGCTGATGGGCATATCGATGAGCCTTGCCAGCTCCGCGGGGTGCGGTGTCAGCACTGCATTCACCCCCTTGAGCACATCTCTGCCAAGCTGTGCGATACAGTTGAGCCCGTCTGCATCTATTATCATGGGCACATTCTTCTCACGGCAGCAGCCCAGCAGCTCACGGGTGAGGCGGAGAGTATCGTCATTCACTTTCAGCCCGCTGCCGTACAGAACCGCTGTGGATGCAGCTATACACTCCTCTGCCGTATCCACCGAGGCGAATGATATAGTCCCCGATTCCGATGGGATAAGCTCCGTATATACGCACTCATCCACCTTTGCAGCCACCCTGTCACATACTCCGGGGATGGCAGCCAGCCGCACCAGACCTGCTCCGCTGCGAAGTGCTGCCTTGACGTTCATCGCCACAGCTCCGCTGTACTCCATGCTTCCGCCGATGATGCAGAGCTTTCCGAAATTGCCCTTATGGGAGGTCTCTGTGCGCCTGGGGAGCGCCTTTTTTGCAGTGCTGTCATCACAGAGCCTTGCCACGAAGCCCGTGCTGTAAAAATCCGCTTCGGTTATGCCGATGGGACGTATTATTATCTCACCGCAGCAGTTCTTTGCGGGGAACAGTGTCATGCCGGTCTTGACGGTACCGAAGGTCACGGTGATATCCGGGACGAGTATCCCCCTTGATACGCTGCCCGTATCGCAGTTCACTCCCGATGGACAATCCGCCGCCACTTTAAGGCAAGTAAACGTTGAAAGGGATGAGAATGCCTGCACTATGTTCTCCGGCAGCTCGCCCTTGAAGCCCGTGCCGAACACTGCGTCTATTATCACATCCGGTTCCTTTTCAAAGTTGTACTCCCCTGCTGCCATTATCTTTGCCCCGGTGCCCGACAGTTCGGAAAACTCCTGCCCTGCAATGCCCGTAGGCGCCTGATCTATAAGCAGCAGAACGGTGACATTTGCCCCCATCTTATCAAGGAGCCTTGCGCAGACAAAACCATCTCCGCCGTTATTGCCCTTACCGCACAGGATGAGCACATCTTTGCCGTTTATATCCGTGCGGTGGGATATCTCCTCCGCCAGTGCCTCGCCCGCATTTTCCATGAGTTCAAGAAAGCCCGACCTCTCTGCGGCGATGCCCTCTGCGGTCTTCATCTGTGATGTAGTTGCTATATACATAAATATCCTCCTTTAAGGCTCTGTGCTTGGGATCTGTGACTTCCCCCCGCCGTAAAAAACGGCGCCCCCGTCGATGCGGGAGCGCAGTATTGATTTTACATACCTGTAAGACCCGCTCTTGCGATACCTTCTGTGAAGTACCTCTGCAGGAACACATACATGACAAGTATAGGTGTTACCGAGATAAGGCAGCCTGCCTCGAGCCATACGATGACCTCTCGCGCATTTACCTGCTGAGTGGTGTTGCCGAACAGCTTCATCTGCAGTGTAGTCCTGAGGTTTTTCAGCTGCAGGGCTATGGTAGAGTTCTCGGTGAAGAAGGACGTACTTACATAGTAGTCATTCCAGTACCATACTACCGACAGCAGGAATACCGTGAGGAAGGTAGAGCTTGCATTGGGCACCATAACGCTCACGAAAGTTTTGAGGGGTGAGCATCCGTCCAGGTAAGCAGCATCCTCGAGTTCCTTGGGGAGGCCTCTGAAAGCCTGCCTGAACAGGAATATGAACAGACCTGCCCTTATGCCGTTTGCCGTTATGGCTGGCATATACATGACCAGAGCATTGTCTATCAGGTTGATATACTCGCCCTTTATCATGTGGTAGATACCCAGGGGGTTGAAGTAACGGAAGAACATATACTGAGGGATGAGTATGATCTGTGCAGGCATGAGTATCATAAGGATAACTACGCCGAACAGCAGCTTCTTTCCCTTGAACTCAAATCGTCCGAAACCGTATCCTGTCAGTGCACAGGTGAGCACCTGCACCACCGAGCAGCCGATGTTGATGAACAGCGTGTTGCCCAGGGTCTTCCAGAAATCGGTGAGGGCGATAACGTCCTTGATGTTGTTCTTCGTGAAATGCTTTGTGAGCCAGATAACGGTAGGATCGTTCATATCCTGCCTTTCACGGAACGCAGCGGTTATCATGAACAGCAGAGGATAGATGATGACAAAGCACAGACCGAATACCAGAAGTCCGCGGCACACAGGCCATACATTGTCTATGAACTGCTTCCTTCTCAGGTATTTCTGCTCAGCGGGAGTAAGAGTAGCAAGGCGCTTCTTGAAACGCTCGCGCTCTTCCTTCCTGCTGCGCTTTTCCTCTTTGGGCTCTTTTTCGCGTTTGAATTTCTTAAGGAGATCCAGAACGGGGTTCTTCTTTTCCTTAACAGCAGTATCAGCCATTCCGATCCTCCTTAATTATCATAATAGATCACTTTGTTCATAATAGCAAAGATTATGCCGACTACCACAAGGACTATGGCGAAATAGCTCCACGCCATGGCTGCGGAAAGACCGTATTTCCAGTCATGCTGTACCTGCAGCATCTGCTCCATGACCTTATTGGTGGGATCGGTAAAGGTATCGATGATAGTATAAACAAGGTTGACCAGTATCATCGGTGATACATAGGCAAGGGTGATCTTCCAGAAGAATTCCCAGGCAGTAGCGCCTTCTATGGCAGCTGCTTCCTTGGCGGAGGAGGGTATGCCCTGCAGCGCCGAAAGGAATATGATTATCTGGATACCGCACTTCCATACCAGGTTCAGTATATCCGATGTCATAGTGGAGAGCAGTTCGGTCAATTTATCGTTGAAACCGTAGATACCCACGAATTCCAGCAGCTCATCGACCATATCCGCTGAGAACATGGTGGAGAACTGATCCGCATCTGCTGTGCCCGATGTGGAAAGGTCACCTGTGATTATTGCATATACAGGGCCTGTTGCGATGATAACGGGCAGGAAGAATACTGCTCTTGCGAATGTTCTTCCCCTGAATTTCTGATTGATGATGATGGCAACAAACAGGGAGAAGATGATGATTATAGGTGTCTGCCATGCTGTCTGACCAAGGACTTCCGCCAGGTTCTTCCTGAAGTTCGCATCGGTCATGAAGGCGTACTTGAAGTTTGCAAGTCCCACCTTTGACATTACAAGCTGGCCTATATCCGGCTTTACGTCATAGAATGAGTAAATAAAGGATTTTACTACGGGGATGATGAAGAATATCAGCGCACCGACGAACCAGAGGGCGATAAATCCGTAGCCGTAAAGACCTTTTTTCTTTTCGTATGAAAGATGTAACTTCGGCATACTTTACTCAACCCCCTCATCAAGATAATCGGTCACCTTGTATGTACGTCCGTCTGCTGTGATGGTGCCGTCATTATAATCACATACCACGGTATATCCGTTCTTGTAGACGGTGGTGGCTACCGTGCCGTCCTCGTTCAGATAATACTCGTCGATGTACTCATCAGCCACGGGTGAAAGAACTTCCTTTGCAAGCTTGTAGGAACCCTTCGCCTCGCCTATCCAGTTTGCATAGTAAGCATAGAAGTAGCTGTCGAGCTTGGTATCCTTCAGGTCGTCAGCCTCTATCCCCACGAAATCGTAGGAGAGGCCTGCGCCGCCGGATATGGTATCGAGCACTATCTTCGTGAGATCGGGCTCAGAGTTCACCGCGATGGTGGACATAGGAGTAACGCCGTGGAGCACCATCTGATAGAACGGGATATCATAGTCGAACAGGTCGAACTTGCTGGATGCTATGGGAACATTGGTGATATAGTCGGTATAGGGGAGCACATAGGCATTAGCATTATCAGCCAGCACCGTGCCCTTTGACTTTGCATCCGCATAGATGCCGCTCACTATGCCCTTTGCCATTTCCCTTGAAGTGGCTGCCTTTCCGTAATCACCGTAGATGGTGTTGGAAAGGGAACCAAAGGCGTAGTTGCTGATGCCCTTCTTGTTCTGGCTGTTTATCAGCTTTGAGAAAGCCTTCTGATAGCTTGCGGGGCTGAACAGCGACAGCGGCTTGTAATACTTGTTCTCCACGCCGTGAGCCAGATCATATACAGGTATCCTCGAATATGCATTAGAAACGCGGATAGCCGTATTGGTCATTACCCAGTAGCCGTTGCCCGACTTGTACTGCTGATTGTCAACAGAGGGGAACAGGGCGATGTTGTTCTGATCGGCATAGCTTTTCAGCTTTTTCCATCCGCCGCTGCCTCCCAGCTTTCCTGCGGGAGAGAAGCTGTCTGTTATCTTTTCACCCAGATCCTCGTTGGAGAACTTGTTGTAGGTGACTACCATATTGTCCACACCCTGACCCTTGAGCACTTCAAGTATGTACTTAGCCATGGCGTAAGTGGTGACAGACTGCTTTACCGTAACAGGTATGCCGAGTATCGACTTCTTTTCAAGAGTACCGCCGTAGAGATCCAGATAAAGGGGCTGATCCTGAGGTATCTGCTGATCTGCAACGCCCTTTTCATTTAACAGATAATCCCTGTACTTGTCGGCAATGTCGGTATAGTCGATGGTACCGTCATCCCCTGAAACAGGATAGTATCTCACTTCGATCTCGGGAATGAGTATGCCTCTCTTCTCAAATACCTTAAGGGGGTTAGAGTCGCCGCCCATGAGGTATTCATCGGAGGTGCGCAGCTCAAAGTCAAAGTAGGTGGAGTTGTAGTCGGTCTTGTTCTGATTGGAAACGTAGGTGTTGATGGTAGCGCAGGTATCGCCCTTGTCAGCCACCACCATAAGGCCTGCATTGTCCTTTACGATGCCGTACATCGGGAAGGAAACGTTCCTTGCGGTATAGGTCTTCTGCTGCTTTACAACGGTGATGTCCCTGTTGTACACCTTTCCTGCGTATGTCCTCAGGTTGGTCTTTCCGTTATTGAAGTTGATGACAGCGCCGCTGCCGTCGGGGATAACGAAATAGCCCGTATCATTGAGACCCGCCGCACCGAAGGTGGTGAAGAATGCAAGGTCACTGGTGAGCTGACCGTCCACTGTGCTGGGATGCTCCTCTACGATGGACTTGGTATCCACATAGAGCTTCATATAACCGCCGTCTTCAAGGGTTATCTGCACGGGGATGGTGATGCCCGGATCCTTGTAGGTGTAGGTTATCTGCAGGCCGTCGTTTATCTTTTCCATCTTGAACTTGGCGCCTGCTTTGCTGTTCTGGGTGGTGGTAGCTCTCTTGTAGGGCTCGGCATAGGTAAGGGTCATGCCCGCTGCAAGCTCATCCTTCTGGAGTTTCTTCGCATTGGACTGCTGCAGGTCAACGGGATTTGAGAACCATCTCTTACCGGACTTTGTATCCTCCAGGCAGACCGTTCCCTCTTTCTTGTTCATGTAGAGGTTGAGCTCTCCCTTGGATGCCACCTTGTCCATATCGGCCATTGCCTCTTCCTCTGTGCGGGGAGGCTCTTCCGATTTCTTCTTTTTCTTCTTTTTCTTCTTGGATGATGAATCCTCTTCCGCCTCTTCGGCCTCTGCTTCCTCGGTGCTCTCTTCCGAGCTTTCCTCGGAGGATGCCTCTATGGACTCATCGGCGGGTGCTTCATCATAATATGCCCTTGTCTGTCCGGGAGCCAGCAGGAGCAGAGAAAGTATAAACGCAGCAGTTGTCTTAAATTTTACATTCATATTTTCACCTGCTTTCCTACACTCTGAACTTGTAGGAGATCTCTGTATAAAGTGTGAAGACGAATATCATCACCTGCTGGAAAAGTGTGAGCAGCAGCACGAGCAGGAATATACAAAGGACCATTGCCACAAGGGTAAGGAGTATAAGTAGTATCGTTTTGAAGAATGTGAACTGGTGGACTGCCTTCATGGCCGATATGAACAGCACCACCGTCCATGCAAGTCCGATTATCTGTATGGTATCTATGAAGATAGCCTCATCACGGACGAGCACATGGGAAAGGAACGTTCCCACCAAGTATCCCACGATATAGGGGATGAGCGAATAGGCGGTGACGATATAGATATTCCTCAGCGATCCCTCTCCGTCAAAGAGAGTACACATAGCCCAGTTGCATACCACATAGAGTATGAACAGGCCGAAGCTGCTGGATATGTAGGGTATGATGTTGAATACCTTATCGTAATCTGAATAATACTGGAAACCGTAGAGCCTGTTGTATGCCAGCTGCTGGAAGAAGAGCAGGAAAACGATGAATGTCGCTATCCTCATATCTCCGGCTTTTTTCCAGCGCAGATCCTCGAAGCCCTCGAAAGGGTGCATAATAACATGTTTCACAAACTGCGGCTGAGTAAGATCAAGCATTCTATGCACCTCTCTTTCTGTTCCACGGCATTCTTATGACGCCGTTCTTTTCAAGCTGTTTGAGCACAAATCCCGCAATGAGCAGTATGATAAGAGTAACTGCCACGGGAGTGAGCCATTTCTGGAGTATCTCATCGCGGTAGCCCTCAAACGCTCTGTTGTAGCGCTTTCTGCTGAGTGCTATCTTGAAATACTTCATGGCTTCCTTGTAGCGGCTCTGGCCGAGCAGCGCATTGCCTATGCCGATATATGCCCTGCGGTAGTTGCCGTCGCGCTTTACCACCTCGGTCCAGGGACCGTAGGATTCATCATAGTGGCCGCTGTTGTAGAGGTTGGTGGCTTCTGTAACTATCTCGCCGAACTCGGTGCGCTTGAAAACGGTGATACCGTTCTTACGGGAGTCAACTACATAGATAAGATCGTCATTGGTCTCTATGGCAACTGCATTCTGGAATGTGCCCAGCTGGTTGCCGATGCCGCCCATAACGAACATGAGGTTCGCCTTTTCATCATACTGGAACACGCGGCCGTGAGCAAAGTCAAGGAGATTGAGCTCGCCGTTGGGGCCGATGTCTATATCAACTATAGAGCTGTTCTTCGTGTAGATGGACCAGTATGCGGGGGGCTGGTCACCGAATACCACATCCTCAGCGCCAAGAGTGGCAAGGATGTTGGTGCCTTCGGGATTTACCTTCTTCACCATATCCGTCTTTACGTCTGCGGATTCGGAAACGGTGTAGATAAAGCCCATATCGTCGATATCAAAGTTGTCAAAGCCCACGGCTGTGGAACGAACGGAACGGTCACGCTGTGCCTGAGTAGCTATCATGTTCCAGAAGGCGTTCATGATTACCTCGGAGGTCTGCTCAACTCGGTTGGCACCGAAGAAGCCCAGGAACTCTCCGTTTATATCATACATGACAGAGCCCTTAGTAACAGACCCTACTACCACATAGACATTTCCCGCCTTGTCCACTACTACCTTTTCGGGCTTGAATGTGAGATCCTGAGAATAGATCTCCGAAGTGGGCTTTGTGAATACCTTGTCCACCACGCCCTCACTGTCGCATTTGAGGACACGGTCATTATCGGTATCGCATATATAAATGCTGCCCGTATACTGATCGACGAACACGCCCTGTGGAGCATTGAGCTTGGTGGCCTTGCCGTCTACCTCGAAGCTGTCAAGGATATCGATCAGCCCGAAGTCAAAATCAGTGATTATGATCCTGTTGTTTCCCTTATCAACTATATACAGCTTTTCATCATGGGAGACGAAAATGTCACTGGGTTCCTTGAGCTGCAGCAGGCTCTTCCATTTGTCATCGTCAAAATCGAAGCCCTCCATAACGCTTATGCGCTCATAAAGCCCCTTTATCATTTTGCCGTCCACAAATTCCTCTGCGGAGTATCCCACCTGAGATGAGACTGCATCGCCCCATCTGTCATAGCCGTAAGGGTCATAGCTCTCCGTTGCAGATACTGCGGATGAGAATGTGCACATCATCAGCAGCGCGCCTGCACCGGCGATAAGTCTTTTTATCTTCGACATATCATCACCCTTTTTAGTCTTTCATACCTGCGTGTGCCATTGTTTCCATGACATTTCTCTGTGCGAGCACGAATACGAGCAGCGGAGGAATCATGAGAACCACTGCGGATGCGGCTATCGCGCCCTGACGTGCCATACCGGCAGCAGCTATCTGCTGAACTACGACAGGGATCGTCTTGAGAGCCTCGTCATATACAAGACCGCCGCCGTTGGTGTTCCACGCAGTCTGGAATTCAAAAATGATGATGGTCATGAGTGCGGGCTTGCAGTTGGGCATCACGATGCCCCAGCATATCCTCATAAGCCCTGCACCGTCCACCTTAGCTGCCTCTATCATCGCATCGGGTATGGTAGACATGGACTGCCTCATAAGGTAAAGACCCATAGATGTGGAGATGATAGGAAGGATAAGTGCGGAATATGTGTTTATCATTCCCAGTGTTGCCATTACCATGTACTGCATGATATAGGTAACTGTGGAGTTGAACAGAAGCGCTATTACAACTATCTGGTTGAGGAACGCATTGCCGGGGAAGCGGCACTTTGAAAGTATGAAAGCCGCAGTCGAGGCAAAGAGCACATGGAGCACAGTTGCTGTTACCGTAACGAACACACTGTTGAATATGTTTCGTGAGAACGGTACCCATGAGTTGTTGGCTATCTTGAACAGATCCCTGAAGTTATCGGTAGTGGGATCCATCGCATACAGCTTAGGCGGCATCAGGAACATTTCCTGGATGGGCTTAACAGAGTTGATAAGAGCCAGATATATGGGGAAAAGCATGAACAGTCCCATGAACGAGAGCAGGAGGAATATGCCTACGTCGTTCTTCCAGTTCTTGCCGACCTGCTTGTTAGAGCCCTTTGATTTAAGCATCTTCTGATGCTCTTTTTCCCTGCGCTTTTTCAGCGCCGCAAGCGCTGCGGCATTTTCCTGCTCCTGCAAAGCGGCGAGCTCTGAGGGCTTGAGATCTTTTCTCTTCTTTTTAGCCATTTGCCCACCCCTTAATCAACATACTTGCCCAGCACCTTGCCTACAAGGTTGTTGCAGACAAGCATTACAAGGAACAAGACAAAGCATACAGCAGAGGAATATCCCATCTCATACCTTACCCAGCCGTAGTCGAAGGCATGGGTCATGATGGTATGCACCTTGTAGTCGGTGGAAGGGAAGCCTGCCAGGGTACGTCCCACGATATCCACTGTGAAAGCGGAAACTATCTGCATAACAGCGGCAAACATCAGCGAAGGACCCATAGATGGGATCGTGATGTAGATGAGTTCCTGCCAGCGGTTCTTTATGCCCTCGATAGCTCCTGCCTCACACATGGACTTGTCGATGCCCTGGAAACCTGCACGCATCGCAAGGAAGCCTGCACCCATGGATACCCAGAGCTGTACCACGATAACACAGGCAAGGACGAGCCTGCCGTCTGTGAGCCACTGCATAGCAGTGGTGGTGAAGCCCAGTTCCATAAGGAAGGCATTGAGATAGCCGTACTGGTCGCCGGAGAATATCAGCTGCCATACGAAGTAGATATTGCCTGCCATTGAAGGAGCATAGAATATCAGTGTGAAAAGAGTCTTGAGCGCCGGATGGAGCTCGTTTATGAGCCACGCCAGCATAAAGGACATAGCATAGCTCAGGGGACCTGTGAAGATCGCGAATACAAGTGTTGTTCTTATGGCCTTGATGAATACATCATCGTCCATGAACATAGTGTAGAAATTCTGAAAACCCACCCATCTCGGAAATGAAGCCATATCGAAATCGGTAAAGCCCATAGGGAGAGACATCATGACCGGTATGACAGTGAAGATGATAAAGAAAAACATGAACGGTGCCAGCATGACATAGCACATATAGTTCCTTTTCATCTCATGGAGAGTATACTCTCTTCTCTCCTTACGGCTCATCTTCCTCTCTGAGGGGAGCAGGATCTCTTTTTTAACAGTCTGTTCTGCCAAGATCTATCCCTCCTATCATTCGTCAAGCCCTAAGTTCTTGCGTTTTCTTGTTATCTCGTTATTTATGTCCCTGTTGTACCATCTGAGCTGTTCACGGGCATTCTCGTTCTCGTTTACAACACTTCTGAATGCGTTCATTATGGAACGTGTAACAACATAGGACGACGGTGTGATGGGTATCTCATCGAGCTCTGAGAGCTGTGAGTTGATCTTTTCCAGATCAGACCTTGACCAGTTGAGCTTCTGGAGGGCATTGACATTTGCTGTGTCAAAGCGTCCCATAGGACCCATAACGCCCTCGACGGTCTGACCGTATTCCACCATGACATCATCGGATGTGAACCACTTTATGAATTCCCATGCTCCGCTCAGGTTATCACAGTTCTTGAGCACGATTATGCCCGAACCGTTGGAGTTTGCAGCGTGGGAGATGGTGCCGTCGGGTCTTCTTGTACCGGGAACGGGGCAGAAATCCCATGCGCCCTTGATCTCGGGGGCTGCAACATTGAGCTGATTGTAGAATGCGTTGTAGTTCTGGATAACTATGGGTGCCTCACCTGTTCTGAAACGTGTGAAGGCATCATAAGCCTGATCAAACTGGTAGGTGGTGTAGAATGTTGTCCACTTATCAAATGCATCCACAGCCTCGATGCTGTCGAAGGTGGTCTGTGTCTGCGCGTCGTTGTAGTAGTTCATACCGCTCTGCAGCATGAGCATCGCAAAGGTATGACCTGCCTCTGTAGCGGGTGCCACCGCATTGCCGCCGATATTGACAGGGAGGATGAGACCGGGCTGCATATACTTTCTCTGCAGTGCGGGGAGCATATCTATAAGATCGTCCCAGGTCTCGGGGGGCTTGGTAATGCCAAGCTCGGAAAGTGTATCCGTACGGTAGAACATCATGGGGAAGTTCCTCGAAAGAGGTATGCCGTATGTCCTGCCGTTGAACTGGTAGTGTACCAGTGCCTTTTCCTGGAAGCGTCCCTTTACCTCATCAAAGCCCTGCATCTCATCGAGGGGCTTTACAAGGCCTCTAATAGCAAGGTTTATGGGGAACTCGCCGCCGATGAACATAGCCACATCGGGGCCTTTTCCCGCAAGCACGGCTTCCATGATAGTACCCTGTACCAGGTTTACCGAAACATCTATGCCGGACTGAGGCACGAATTCGGATTCGGTAAGTTCCTTTACAACAGTGGTCTGATCACGGCCCAGACCGCACCATACGATGATGGAATCCTTGGTGGAATCCGAAAGGACGGTGTAGTCCTCGAAAAATGAGCCCCAGAAGCCTCTGAGTGCAAAACCGATGGCCTTGAAGAAGTTCTCCTTTACGGGAGTGAACTGTGCATCCGAGGGAGCAATCTCGATGTAGTCGATCTCCAGGGGCTGCTCTCTGTACTGGCGCATCCAGGATGAAACTGCGGAAATATTGTCCTTGATGGAGCCGTTGGAGATGAAGTTGGGTATCTTGTTGGGCTTCTTTATGCATCTGTCGAATACATCCGAAAGCCTTGCAAGAGTGGTAGCCTCCGATCCTGTCATGCCCGAGAGACCTTCTATCCTTGCCTGCTCATCCTTGAGCCCCTGGGACAGTCTCTTGAAGGTATCGATGAGATCGGGTATCTCCTTCTGTACATAGTAGTCGGTGTATTTATCGGGCTGAGGACCTGTTATCATCAGGATCTGCATATAGCGCTGATTTGCCTCATACACTATATCATCGAGCCTCTGCATGGATTCACCGATCTCACCGGGGATAGCCTCGAGGGAAAGCTCGTGGGTGCCCTTTGTGAGATAAAGATATGCGGTATTGCCCGTTTTATCCGTGGGGATGGTCATCTGCCAGTCAGTGGAGTAGAAGAACTTTATCTGCTCGAATGCCTCGGAAGGCACCTTGCCGTCGATGTAAAGGCGGCGGTTGGAGTAGAAGCCGCGCATAACGTCCTGTCTGGACTTTATGCCCACCTTATAGTAGCCGTCCTGGGGAACATCAAGGGTCCAGGTTATCATCTGCCCAGCAGTATCCCATGTGCTGTCGCCTACGGTGTTGTAGCGCTCTTTTACGGGGTCTGTGCCCTTGCTCTCATGATCCTCTGTAAGGTAGTTGCCTCTGTCATAGGTGGGAAAGAGGGTCTGGGAGTTGGTGTAGATGTAATTCTCGCCCTGTATCTTGATGGAAGCTCCACCTGCATTTGCTGCAAGCTGTGACGGATCGGGCGCCGTATACGCTTCGGCAGGCTGGTACTGATAGAGCTCCAGCTTGTTTATCGCCACCATAGCCTTTTCGGATTCCAGGGTGATCTCATGAGTGCCCTTTTCAAGATAGAAATACAGGGGCTCATTGAAAAGTCCGTCAGAATCCTTGAAGGGCGTTTCGCACCACGCGGGATCCTTGACCTGAGGAGGCCTTGTTTCATTTCCGCGGCTGTTGACGCTTATCTCATTGCGGCAGTGCCAGCGATGGGGCATCTCTATCCTCGTGGCAGTGTCAAAGGGACTCTCGCCGTCAATGAGCACGGAGACCTCGGTAGTCACCGTACCGTCCTCAATGGGATAATAGAGTGCTCTGATATTGTAGGCACCTGTTTCGGGGACATCTACCGTATAGGTGAGAGAGCCTGCCTCATTCGCCCATACCACAGTGTCATCCTTGCCCTGATAATTGCCCACCGAAGCTACTTCCTTGCCGTCCTCGTCAACAGAGCACTGCACATAGGACATTTTAAGCTGGTTCCTGGGGCATGGTGCTCCCTTAATCAGCTGATCCATATACTCAGCATAAGTGCGCTGTTTTTCGTAGCTTATCTCAGGCATTATGTAGTTCCCGCTGCCATCTGTTTCGGCGTATGCCGTGCTAGCCGGAAACTTCATCACGGACATACAGCACAAGGCGGCAGTAAGCCCGGCTAAAAGCCTTTTGATTCCTGATTTTTTCCGCAAAATACCACCTTCCCGGTAAAGCAGGAGCTGTACAGCATTATGCACAAAGCAAACGATGCCGCTTCCCGCGTCATTAACATCTGTAGACCGCAAGCCATGTCCCCCGCTGTATAAACAGCGGTGACCCGTTACCGTCAGAACGTCCGTATCCATAAAGACCGCCGATGCCCCTGATGAAGCATCCGCCCCCGATCACAAGACGAAAACCCGGCTCTGCGATCCGCGCAGCCTGTCAAGCTGCGCTCTTAAAACAAAATACTCACAGGTACAGTCAGCACTGTCCTGTGACAGCATGCCATGTAAATGGCGCAAAACCAATTATAACTATTATAACAAATCCACAAAATATTGTCAAGAACAATAGTTCAATTTGGTGCTTATTTAGCCATAGTTGTACGTTTTGCACAAATTTGTATTCTTTATCCGCAGATTTTTTTGTGTAATCGTTTTCAGACTGTCACCCCTAAAAAGTAAAATGTCCGGAAAGCGTGTGTTTTCCGAACATCGTTCACACGCTCTCAGGGTGCGGATATCGCATTCACCGCATCTTCTCTGCTGCCTCCGCCTAAGGATTCGTATTCCTTCGGATCGTTGGGATATTCGATAAAAATATATACGAATCTTTTGCCGGACTGCTTTATAAAATACTCTGCGGTGTCATTTATATCATTCAGAGATACGACTATATGTCGGAATGAGATGCCATTGAGCGTTATATCTTTATTCTCTGTCACCTTCATGTTGTCAAGAACTGCGTTGTCTGACCCCTTCTCTATCGCGGATGCGAACTGATCAAGGGTATATCCGTTTACATTGTCCTCACTTGCCACAAAAATATCCGTGGCGCCGTTCACTGCGGCATATTCGCACTTAAAGGTCTTTGCCGCTCCTCTTGCATGGGAGTTGAGGAAAAGCACGGTATAATTCTGTTGTTTTTCCATCTGTTCTTCCGTCAGGCACCTGAAATTCCCCACAGAGGGAGTGGTCACCTTGAACAGGGAACTGCTGTAAACTCCGTCCTTTACCTTCCCGGAAGCACCCGAGGAACATCCTGCGAATAAAATACCACAGAACAGAAATAACAGAAAAAAAGAAATGATATCCTTACGCATGATTTTTCGCCCCGGTCATTCTTCCTCTTCATCATTGCTGCCGCTGCGCTTTTTCATGAGCAGGTCGGCAGTCCTCCACTTCTTGAACTCCACCTTCATGGTATTGGGGAGGAACATTCCTATGCCGTCTATTATCTTATCATTGGGAGTGAATATAATGCGGACATTGCCTGCGCTCTTATGCTTTGCATCGCAGTAATAATCGGTCTCGCCGTTATTTGCGGAGGCAAGGACGATGGTCGTGCCATCGGGCTCCTCGGGAGCATCAGAGAGCTTGCCGAAAGCGGTGCAGGTCTCAAGATCCACCGTCACAAGGCGCTTTCTGTCCATCTGACCGGATATCCTGTCGATATCAAGCTGACCGTTGGTTATGATATACTCATATTCCTTGCTGAAGCCCGTGAACAGGTGGTAGGCGCCGTACATTACGGCAAGGGTCACCATAAGTCCGAGTATGGGGCCGAAGAACCAGAAAAGGAATCCGCAGATCAGTGTCAGTCCCACAAGGAAAAGTATCTGCTTTGCTTTATCGCCGCCGGTAGGTATCTTTGCCACAAGATATTCGGTATAAAAATCGGTAATCATCCGGATCACACAGGGATATCACGTGCATCCCTGCTGTCCACCTCCTGTAGTGTTTTTATTTCTGTATCCTGTTTCAAACCCGCTGTCATAGAGTTTTGAGAGTTCATAGTCAGAGCCAAGGAAATCCCCGATGACAAACAGAGCAGTCCTTGTTATGCCCTCGCTCTGCGCCGTCTCATGCAGTTTCCCCACGGTGCAGCGGATGATCCGTTCATCGGGATGTGTCACCTTGTACACCACCGCCGCAGGTGTTTCGGGAGGATATCCCCCTGCTTCAAGCTCATCCTGCAGCCTTCTTGTATCAAAGGCGCTGAGAAATATCACCATAGTGGCATGATGGGCTGCCAGGGAGGATATGCTCTCACGGGGCGGAACAGCCGTTCTCCCCTCCATACGGGTGATTATCACCGTCTGTGACACGCCGGGCAGCGTATACTCCGTTTCAAGAGCCGCTGCAGCCGCACAGAAGGAGCTTACCCCCGGAGTTATGCGGATCTGTATGCCCATTTCACGCAGCCTGTCTATCTGTTCCCTTATGGCGCCGTAAAGCGAAGGATCGCCTGTATGGAGCCTTACGGTGTCTGTCCCCTGCTGTTCGTTCTCATTGATAATTCCGATGACCTCATCAAGGGAGAGCCTTGAACTGTCTATGAGCCGACAGTCCTCCGGGCATACAGAGAGCAGCTCCTTGTTTATCAGTGAGCCTGTATATATGACACATTGTGCGTTTTCAAGCAGCCGCTGCCCTCTTACAGTGATAAGATCAACAGCACCGCTGCCTGCGCCTACAAAATCTACCATATCATATCCTGAGCTCTTCCGCCCATTTCCGAAGGGTATCCCCGGAAACCTGTATATCGAACCTGCGGCCGTCGCAGACCTTTGCCCCGGGCGCCAGCCTTCTGATATTATCCATTATGCTGCCCATGCCCGATGCACTCGATGTGACAAAGGGTATCAGCGTCTTTCCCGAAAAGTCGGTGCATTCAAGGAACGTATCCACTATGGAAGGCTCTCTGTACCACCATACAGGGAACCCAAGATATATCACATCATATCCCGATATGTCAGGCTTTCCCTTCATAGCAGGGCGACATGTGGGATCATCCATTTCCACAGTACTGCGGCTGTTCTTGTCGTTCCAGTCCAGATCGTGGGGCGTATAGGGAACAGCTGGGACAATAGCGGCTGTATCTGCTCCAAGCGTTTCCGCCAGTCTTTCTGCCACATCCGCAGTATGCCCTGTCGCACTGAAATATACCACCAGTTTTTTCATAGTCCGACCGTTACCTTATCTGACCGTCACCGTCGATAAGATATTTATTGGATGTGAGCTCATAAAGACCCATAGGTCCTCTTGCATGGAGCTTCTGGGTGGAAATGCCTATCTCTGCGCCAAAGCCGAACATACCGCCGTCTGTAAAGCGTGTGGAAGCATTGACATAGACACAGGCGGAGTCTACTTCGTTCCTGAACTTCTGTGCATTTTTAAGGCTCTCGGTGATTATGCACTCGGAATGTCCCGTGGAATACTTTGCGATATGAGCAATGGCTTCATCCACATCTTCCACTACCTTGCAGGCGATGATATAATCGCCGAACTCCGTGGCATAGTCTTCATCGGTGGCAGGCACAACACAGTCGCCAAGAATGGCCTTTGTGCGTTCATCGCCCCTGATCTCCACATTGTGCTCATCCAGCTTTGCCTTTACAAGGGGCAGGAACTTTTCCGCCACATCCTTGTGGACGAGCATGGTCTCCAGGGCGTTGCATACGGAGGGACGCTGCGTCTTTCCGTTGTCTGTGATATTAACAGCCATATCCATATCGGCTGTGCTGTCGATGAAAATATGGCAGTTGCCCGTACCTGTTTCTATAACGGGGACAGTGGCATTCTCGACTACCGCGCGGATAAGACCTGCTCCCCCTCTGGGTATGAGCACATCCACATCACGGCAGCGCATGAGCTCTGTGGAGCTCTCCCTTGAAGTATCCGTGACAAGCTGTATGATATCCTTGTCAAAGCCTGCGCGCTCTGCTGCTCCGCGCATTATCTCCACCATGGCAAGAGAGCTGTTGTAAGCCTCCTTGCCGCCTCTGAGAATGGCAGCATTGCCCGTTTTAAGGCACAGCGTAGCTGCATCCGCGGTAACATTGGGGCGAGCCTCATAGATCATAGCCACTACCCCGATGGGTACGCGCACTTTGGTTATCCTCAGGCCGTTGGGGCGCACACTTCCGTTGTCTATGGTGCCGATGGGATCGGGCAGTGCGATGAGCTCGCGGACAGACTGCACGATGCCGTCTATCCTGCTGTCATTGAGGGTGAGCCTGTCGATGAGGGATTCCCTCATGCCGTTCTTACGCGCATTTTCAAGATCTTCCGCATTGCCTGCAAGTATCTTTGCACGTTCCTTATCAAGGGCATCTGCAATCTCAGCAAGTGCCTTGTTCTTCTTTTCGGTGGAAGCCACTGCAAGAGAGGCCTTTACCCTCTTTGCGTTTTTTCCGAGTGTTTCAATAAGAGTCATATCGATAGTTCCCCTATCATCCGCAGTCAAAACAAATAAATCTGATGGCGGTCTTTTCTTCCTCATCCACCTCTACCTTGCCGAACAGAGGAGAACAAGCAAGATTTATCCCCACAGGAGCAAGGTATCCTCTTGCAATGGCAATGGCCTTTACAGCCTGATTGGTAGCGCCTGCGCCGATGGTCTGCACCTCTACCTCTCCTGCTTTTCTCATAACGTTTGCAATAGCGCCTGCCACCATATTAGGGGGCGAACCTGCTGAAACCTTTAGTATTTCCATAGTGACCTTTCCCGCTGACACCGCTTCTGCGGCATCATCTGCTTTCTCGTGTATATATGCGTTTTATGGAGCGTGATCTTCCCGTTTTCTCGTCGATGTCTATGATGACCGCATTGAATATGCGCAGTCCCCTGGCCTCTTCAAATTTCACGGGAGTATTGAATCTGAATTTTTCTATGACGTTTTCCGCCTTTACGCCCAGAGCGGAATTTTCCGTGCCAGTCATACCGGCATCCGTGATATATGCGGTGCCCTTCGGCAGAACTATCTCATCTGCGGTCTGTACATGGGTATGTGTCCCTATAACAGCACTCACTCTGCCGTCAAGATAGAGCCCCATGGCCTTTTTCTCCGATGTGCATTCTGCGTGGATATCTATGAGTATGTTCTTTGTACCTATGTCCTTCAGCACATTGTCTATGACCGTGAAGGGATTGTCAAGGGGCTGCATCAGCGCTGTCCCCATGATATTCACCACTGCAAGGGAATAGGCTCCCTTGTCTATCACGCATATACCCTTGCCTGCCACGCCGTCGGGATAATTGGCGGGGCGCAGAAGAGTGTCATACTCATCAAAGCAGTCATAGAACTCCCGCCTGCGGAAGGAATGATTGCCTGTGGTGATCACATCCGAAAAGCGGCTCACAGTCTCAAAGGACTGCCTTGTGATGCCGTTGCCGTCAGAGGAATTCTCACCGTTGGCGATGATAATGTCTATCTTCTCTTCCGATTTGATGCGGCGTATCTCTTTTTCTGCAAACTCACAGCCGTAGCTGCCTACGATATCTCCTGCAAATAAGACCTTCATCTCTTACCGTTTTCTGCTGCAGCCCTTATGAAATCCGCAAAGAGCTTATGAGGCTTGTTGGGACGGGATTTGAACTCGGGATGGAACTGAACGCCCACGAACCAGGGATGAACGCTTTCGGGGAGCTCTACTATCTCCACCAGCCTTTCATCGGGGGATATACCTGCGATCACAAGGCCGTTCTCCGTCATTTTCGTGCGGAAGGCGTTGTTGTATTCCCAACGGTGCCTGTGCCTTTCGTATATGAGCTCATCACCGTACACCCTGCGGGAAACAGTCCCCTCTGCAAGCTTGCAGGGATAAAGTCCCAGGCGCATAGTGCCGCCCTTTTCGGTGATGTTCTTCTGATCCTCCATGATGTCTATGACAGGATATGGAGTATCGCCGAATTCCGTGGAATTGGCACCCTTCATGCCCAGCACGTTCCTTGCAAATTCGATAACGGTCATCTGCATACCGAGGCATATACCGAACAGAGGTACCTTGTTCTCACGGGCATATCTGATAGCGCTTATCATGCCCTCTATGCCCCTGTCGCCGAAGCCGCCGGGGACGATGATACCGTCACAGCCCGAGAGCTTTTCTGCAGCGTTGCTGTCATCTATGCCTTCCGAATCTATCCAGTCTATATCCACTTCCGCATCATTGACTATCCCGCCGTGGCGCAGTGCCTCTGCAACGGAAAGATACGCATCGTGGAGCATGACATACTTGCCCACAAGGCCTATCGTAACGCGCTTGTGTGCCTTTGCCTGCCGCTCCACCATCTCACGCCATTCGGAGAGATCGGGCTCCTGATCGTCGAGTCCAAGATGATGACAGACTGCCTTTGCAAGTCCCTCTTTTTCGAGCCACAGCGGCACTTCGTAAAGGGAGGGTGCTGTCAGGTTCTGTATAACATCATCACTGCGGATATTGCAGAACAGTGCTATCTTGTTGCGCATATCCACAGGTATCTCTTTTTCCGAGCGACAGACGATTATGTTGGGCTGTATGCCGATGGAGAGCAGTTCCTTGGTGGAGTGCTGCGTGGGCTTGGATTTGAGTTCCTCCGAGCCTGTGATATAGGGTACCAAAGTAACGTGGATATAGACCACATTGTGCCTGCCCACCTCTGTGCCCACCTGCCTTATGGCTTCAAGGAAGGGGGTGCTCTCGATATCGCCCACGGTGCCGCCTATCTCGGTTATGACTATGTCGGTATTGGTCTCCTTGGCAACGCGGTACACCTTTGATTTTATCTCATTGGTGATATGGGGGATGACCTGAACGGTGCCGCCCAGATAGTCGCCCCTGCGCTCCTTGTTGAGGACGGTCCAGTATATCTTGCCTGTGGTCACGTTGGAGTTGACGGAAAGGTTCTCATCAACAAATCTTTCATAATGACCAAGGTCAAGGTCTGTCTCCGCGCCGTCATCGGTGACGAATACCTCACCATGCTGATATGGTGACATGGTGCCGGGGTCTACATTTATATAGGGATCGAACTTCTGCAGAGTGACCTTGTAGCCCCTCTGTTTGAGAAGTCTTCCCAGTGATGCAGCAGTTATGCCCTTGCCGAGTCCCGATACCACACCGCCTGTTACGAATATATATTTTGTCTGTGAGTTGTTCATGTCTTATCTTCCGATCACTTAGCAGGTACTATCTTATCCTTGCCGCCCATGTACTTTCTGAGAGGTTCGGGGATGTTTACACTTCCGTCTTCATTAAGGTTGTTCTCCAGCAGTGCTATGAGCATTCTCGGAGGAGCAGCAACGGTATTGTTGAGGGTATGTGCAAAATACTTACCGTTTTCGCCCTTTACGCGGATACCCAGTCTTCTTGCCTGTGCATCGCCCAGATTGGAGCAGCTTCCCACCTCAAAATACTTCTTCTGGCGGGGGCTCCATGCCTCAACATCTATGGACTTGACCTTAAGGTCTGCCAGGTCGCCGGAGCAGCATTCGATGGTGCGCACAGGGATATCCATGGAGCGGAACAGCTCTACGGTGTAGCTCCACATCTTGTTGAACCAATCCATGCTGTCCTCAGGCTTGGAAATCACTATCATTTCCTGCTTTTCAAACTGGTGGATGCGGTATATACCTCTTTCCTCGAGACCGTGAGCGCCCTTTTCCTTTCTGAAACACGGTGAATAGGATGTAAGGGTCTGGGGGAGCTCGCTTTCGGAAAGCATAGTGTCGATGAATTTGCCTATCATGGAGTGCTCGGAGGTACCTATAAGGTACAGATCCTCACCCTCGATCTTGTACATCATGGCATCCATCTCGGCAAAACTCATAACGCCTGTAACAACGCCCGATCTGATCATGAAAGGAGGTATGCAGTAAGTAAAGCCCTTGTCTATCATGAAATCCCTTGCATAAGCGGTAACAGCGGAATGGAGCCTTGCCACATCTCCCATGAGATAGTAGAAGCCGTTGCCTGCTACCTTTCTTGCGCTGTCAAGGTCGATGCCGTTGAGCCTTTCCATGATATCGGTATGATAGGGCACCTCAAAATCGGGGACAACAGGCTCGCCGAAACGCTCAAGCTCAACATTCTCCGTATCATCCTTGCCCACGGGAACGGAAGGATCGATGATGTTCGGAATGGTCATCATGATCTTCTTGACCTTCTCCGCAAGTATGGGCTCCTGCTCTTCAAGAGCCTTGAGGCGTTCGCCGAACTCGGCTACCTGAGCCTTTACAGCCTCTGCCTCATCCTTGGCGCCCTTGGCCATGAGACCGCCTATCTGCTTGGAGAGCTTGTTTCTCTTCGAGCGCAGGTCATCCGCCTCCTGCTGGGTGGATCTTGCCTGCTTGTCAAGCTCTATCACCTCATCTACAAGGGGTATCTTGGAGTCCTGGAACTTCTTTCTGATATTTTCCTTAACAACATCGGGATTTTCTCTCAAGAACTTAATGTCTATCATAAAGAACATATCTCCTTAAAAACAGTGGCATTTCCATCAGACACTGCAAAATAAAATCTTATTTATTTTATCACTTATCACAGCTTTTGTCAAGTATTACTGAAATCAATTTATAAAAAGTTGATTTCTTCTGTCATTTCTGCACTCAGATTTTGCAGGATTTCACTGTCAGACTTTCATTTGGTGCAAAAAAGCGGCATCGCAACGGATGCCGCTCGCTTCATTTATTCATACCTCAGAGCCTCGATAGGATCGAGCTGTGCCGCACGGTTTGCAGGGTAGTAGCCGAAGAATACGCCGATACCCATTGAGAAGCCCACCGCGACTATTATTGTAGGGATGGACGGGATAGTGTGAGTTCCCACTATGAAACCTGCTATATTTCCCGTAAGCAGTCCGAGACCGATACCTATAAGGCCTCCGATAAGGCATATAATCATGGATTCGACTATAAACTGTATGCGTATCGCCGAATTAGGCGCTCCGAGAGCCTTTCTGACACCTATCTCACGGGTACGCTCCGTGACGGATACGAGCATTATGTTCATAACGCCTATACCGCCGACCAGCAGAGAAATTCCCGCGATTATGGATATTACAAGTGATACCGTACCGAGCAGGGAGCCTATCTGATCCATCTGTGCCTCAGCGGTCTGCGAATAGATCTCCGCAGCATCATTCTCACGGTAATATATATTGTTCAGGTACTCCTTTACTCTGTCGCAGAACGGCTTTGCCTCCACATCAGGATTGAGCTTGACATTAAAGCCGTAGAAGGTATCATTTTTCTTGTTGATCACTCTTGAAAAAGAGGTGTAGGGGATATATACCTCACTGTTCCATTCATCAGCATCAACATCCATAGCCGATAAGAACATACTTTCTATCGCAGACAGCTTATAATGGTATACACCGACTATCGTAAAGGTGTTAAGATAGTTCTTCTTTTCTCTCTCAACTGTTATATCTATCTTCTGTCCCAGAGCGGCACGCTCGGAACCATACATCTTCTGTGCCTGCTTGTCGGATATTACACATATATCACGCATTTTTTCACAGTCGGTCGCACTTATGTATCTTCCCGCAACAAGAGGAGTCTGCGATGTTATGATATAACCTTCATTCACACCGTAAAGCTGGACTGTCTTCTCTTCACGGCGCAGCATGAGCTTTCCCGATGTACTGCCTGTCTGAAGAGCTATCGCTACTATCTCTTTTCCGAACTCATGCTGTACACTTTCAAGCATTTCTACGGTCATATAGTCTTCATTATAAAGTCTTCTCGGCGCGTCGCTCTTTCTTGTGACACCGAACCCAACAAGACTCGTACCTCCGACCTCATCGAAGGTGCTCGATACGGATGCAGTCATGATAGAACCCAGTGTACTTATGGTTATGACCGAGCTTATACCGATGATGATACCCAGCATGGTAAGGAGCGATCTCATCCTGTTCGCCTTGATACCTGCCAGCGCAAGGGTAATGTTTTCCCAGATACCCATATTACTCCTTTCAAAGATCTATATCAGGGCAGATACTTAAAATCCGTCCGGTATCTGCCTTACATACTCTGTAGTCATTCTCCGACAACCGCAGTTGTTTCAGTCATCATCCCGTTTTGTTTATCAAGTACGACCTCGCCCGCAGCCGCTATGTTCTCTGCCTTAACAAGCATTTCCTCGCTCAGGGTCACAGGCTTTCTGATAAATGCCTGTCCGCCCGTGCCTTCGGCGGAATCATTGATTATATTTCCGTCGGCAATGGTGATTATCCTGTCTGTTTCCGCAGCAAGCTCGTTGTTATGGGTTATGAGGACTATGGTCTTGTTCTGTTCCTTATGGAGCTTGTGGAAAAGATCCATAACAAGGCGGCCTGTACGGCTGTCAAGAGCACCTGTGGGCTCATCGGCAAGGATTATGGCAGGATCGTTGGCCATAGCCCTTGCAATGGCAACTCTCTGCTTCTGACCGCCCGAGAGCTCATTGGGCATGTGTCCCGCACGCTCGGTCATATCGACCAGCTGCAGAAGCTCCATAGCATGATCCCTGCGGTCTTTCGGTGGCATACCCGCATACATCATGGGCAGCTCCACATTGTTGA
>JAFPYQ010000128.1 GCA_017394475.1 Oscillospiraceae bacterium
CATCACCAGCAGCGGGAGCACTATGAGCAGCAGTATGTATGCCGCACCGCCCACATTGAGACCAATCATGCCGCCCAGCAGAAGTATCAGCAGTGAACCGTAGAATACCAGTCCCGCTATGCCGTTGTTTGAGAACAGCGCGCGTTCGTAATCCTTCTTTATAAGCCCCATAATGATATTTATGATTATGGATATGAGGATCATCACTATGCCTATGCCTATTGCGGTATAGAGCACATTGTTTATGTTGGTGATGGCGTGGAACGGGAGAAAATGTATCCCCAGGGATTCATACAAAGGATCCAGCAGTTCCTCAAAGCCGAACACGCTGCCGTAGAGCGTTCCGAATATCATTGAAGATACTCCCAGTCGTTCCATGATGCGCCCTAAGGTCATCTTCTTCTTATGCCCCAGGAAGATGCCCAGCAGCAGTACCAGAAAGCCCTGCCCCAGATCGCCGAACATTATGCCGAACAGCAGCGTATAGGTGACAGCCAGGAAGGATGTGGGATTGAGGTCCTTGTAGCTTGGCAGACCATACAGCTCAACGAACATGCTGAATGGCTCCGCAAACTTGCTGCATTTCAGCTTGACAGGCACATCCGCGCTGTCATCAGGGGGGGATTCGGTGTAGATATCCACCTTGATATCCTCGAACAGGCGCTTGAAGCTGTCCTCCGCAGAACGGGGGATATATCCCATGATGGTGAATATCTCGCCCTCAAAGAGCACGTTCTCCCTGAGCTCCGATATATCGTACAGCGTTTTCAGGTATGTAAACAGCTCATTTACCCTTGCCGCATTGGTATTGCGGAAATCTTCCATCGCCTTTCTGCAGTCCGCAGCGGCTTTTTTCTCATCCGCTATCTTGGTCTTGAGGTCGCTCACCGCCACGCGTATATCGCCGTTCAACGCCTCCGGGATATATATCCTCTCAAAATACAGGCTTTCGAGCACTCTTTCCGTTTCGGCAAGCTTGCTCCTTGGAGTAAACACAAAGCCGTAACAAAAATCCTTATCGGAGCCGTATTCGTGGAAATAGAACGCATTCTCCGCATAGTAGTCCAGCTTTTCAAAGCTGTTGTGAGGCATTTTTCCGAACCTGGTCTTGATATTCGCACAGTGGAACACCTGCGATATATCGATCACCGATGTATTTTCGGAACTGCCCGTAAGATGGGAGATCTGTGCTAAGAACGACGTATCCGAATTTATCTGATCATTTATCTTTTTCAGCTCATCGGAAAGCTCCGATGCACGTTCATGCATGGATGCTATCTCGGCGGTTATCTGCCCGAGATCGTTCTCCCTGTAATCCGTGGCTGCGAACTTATGCCCTGTCAGCACACACAGGCCGGAGAGCTGCCGCAGAGGATCAAGATACGGATTTTCGGTCTTTGAGCCCGAACTGTTACCCTCGTTGGCATTTTCCATGTGGAAGATGCCGCTGTCACTCAGCCTGCGCAGAGTGCTCTCACAGTCGCTCTCATTGCCCGTTATCCGACATCTGAGCATTTTTTCTATAGATGACAATATATACACCTCTTTTCATCAGTCCGTTATCAGCAGCTTTACTATCTCGGTAACGGGGAGCTGATATCTTATGCCCTCTATTATCCTGATGATGTTGTCAAGCTCTATATTTTTCAGATGATTGTATGTGAAAAAGCACAGCGGCGGTGTGGTGGCCATGGAAAACGAACGCCTGAGTCTCTTGTAGCGTATGTATCTCATGGCACTTTCGGGGCTTTCAAGGGACAGCCCTTCCTTTATCGCCTCTCTGCCGTATATGGTCTTTGAAAGGAGCGCTGTGAACTCATCCGGGTCGTCTGCCTCATACAGCGCATTGAATTTCTTTTCCGGCAGGAAGTTATATATGGGTATCATAGCAGCCTTCACCGTTTCGGGAGGGGCGTGATAATGCTTTTTCATACGAAAGGCATTTACTATATTTATGATATCTATCAGAGTACATATATGATCTGCCAGCTCATCATCATGCAGATCTTCTGCCGCAGCAAGGAGCCGCCTGAAATAATATGTCCTCAGTGTGAGCTCACAGGCCCTGTAATTTATATATCCGCCGTCCACCGGCTTATATTTTGCCAGCATCTCATAGTAAGGGGTCTTCCTCAGCAGCTCCAGCAGTGCCTCAAAGCTCCTTACATGGGCAAGGTGGTTCAGGTCAAAGCAGGTATAGCGGTTCATGTAGATGGGCAGAGTCTTGATGTGATCGTCTGTTCCCGCATTTATATGGGTGATGCAGATGAGTATCTCATCTATCTCCGTCTTTATGGTAAGATAGTTATATATCTCATCATCTGCCACCTTTTCAAATCTTGCCAGGCTGAAATAATTCTCGAAATAGTTCCTGCGCAGCAAATCTTCGAGATATCCCCTGTGGATAAGGGTGGTATCTATCCCCTCAAGGGGCTTGGAATAGGCACGGGTCCTTTTCAGATACCCTGCCACATCGGTCACAGCCGAACAGCTCATCAGCTGGTTGTAGTCCTCGGTCTTCAGACGGTGACCGTACAGCGCGTGCATTTTCGCCACAGTCGCCGCCATATTACCGCTGTACAACTCTTCGGCACGCATACGATACACCTCCTGTATGTAGTGTTCCTGCCGCGGGGCTGTCAGGCTTCTTCAAAATTGATTATCTTCTGAAAAAGCTCCTCGGCGCGCTTGTCCATATTCTCCGAAAAGTCCTGTTCAAGAGCGGCAAATTCCTCATCCCTCTGAGCCTCGATC
>JAFPYQ010000129.1 GCA_017394475.1 Oscillospiraceae bacterium
AGAAGGCGTGCCAACGTGGTCATCTGTGTGCCATCCGGCGTTACCGATGTGGAGCGCACCGCGGTGAAGGAGACCACAGCAAATGCGGGGGCAAGGCGTGTAGAACTCATTGACGAGCCTATGGCGGCAGCCCTTGGAGCAGGGCTCCCTGTGACCGAACCTACAGGCTGTATGGTGGTAGATATCGGCGGCGGTACTTCGGAAGTGGCTGTGATAAGCCTCGGCGGCACGGTGGCAGCAAGGAGCATCCGCATTGCCGGCGATGCCTTTGACAATGCAATAAATGCGTATATCCGCAAGAACTATAATCTGCTGATAGGGGAGCGCACATCGGAAAATATCAAGATAGAGATAGGCTCTGCACATGAGCTTGAAGATGAGCTGGATACAGAGATAAGGGGCAGGAACCTGCTCAACGGTCTCCCTGAAAATATATGCCTTACCAGTGAGGAGATAAGAGAGGCACTGAAAGAGCCCCTTTCCCATATAGTGGATGCTGTGCGTTCCACTCTTGAAAGCACCCCTGCTGAGCTGGCATCCGATATTTATGACAACGGCATAACTCTCACAGGCGGCGGCGCACTTATCCGCGGGATAGATGAGCTCCTCAGTGAAGAAACGGGCATCCCCGTGCACATAGCAAAGGATCCCCTTGACTGCGTTGCAGCAGGAGCGGGAAAGGTGCTCGAGGATCTTGATAAATATCATGATCTGCTTAGTGATGATGTAAAATACTATTGATGCTTTTATGACTTACAGAGGTAAAAGATGCGCGATTTTTTCGGAAGCGTCAAATTCAAGGTCATAGCCTGCATCATGGCTCTGCTTGTGGGGATCATGATCTATGCAGGTACTACAGGCGGCTACTCCGCTGCCACATCTCAGCTTTTCGAAATGATCTTTGAACCCCTCAAAGCCCTTTCGGCTGATATTTCAAGCAAGGTCACAGCTACATTTGAGGTCTGGTCGAAAGCAGAAGAGTACCGTGACGAGAACGAAAAGCTCAGGCAGGAGTTAAACGAGATGTATTCCCGCATAGTTGACTATGATGAGGTCAAGCGCGAGAATGAAGATCTGCGGACTATGCTCGGGCTGAAAGAAAAGTATGAGAACTTTGAATTTTCACCGCCATGCAAAATAATATCCAGGACTGCAAACGATCCGTATCAGTCCTTTACCATAGATAAGGGCGAAAATGACGGCATAGTGCCGGGGGATCCTGTGGTCACCACCAACGGCATAGTCGGTGTATGTGATGAGGTATCGCCCGCCACTACAAGAGTGCGTACCCTTTATTCCCCGAATACGGCTCTCGGAGCATATACAGTCCCGGGAAGGGTAGAGGGCATAGTCCAGGGCGGCTATGAATACGGCTCCATAGGCAGGCTCACCATGAATTTCGTGGGCCTTGATGAGGAGATATGCGTGGATGATGTGGTAGTCACATCAGGCAGTGAGAATTTCCCTGCAGGGATGGTAATAGGCGCTGTGGAAAGCGTTGAGACCGATGGCAGAGGGCTCTCTCAGACCGCTATGGTAAAGCCTGTGGAGGATCCTGCGACTATCTCGGGGGTATTCGTTATAACAAACTACATAAATGAGGAGAGCGGCACTGCGGATAATGCTCAGACCGCTCAGTAACAGCAGGGCAGGGGAGTTGCCCGTTTAGTATGAACTTAGAGCTGAAATTCCGACGAGAACGCATACACCGCGTCGTGCGAGTGGTCTTGTATGTGTTCCTTATGGTATTTTCCTATATACTGATGCAGTGCGTGCCTGCTCCAGCAGTGGTGCCGTCGCTGCTGATACCCTGTGCGGTATGCTATGCCATGCGCGAGGATCCGTTTTCGAGCGCAGTCTACGGCATGGTATGCGGACTGCTGACCGACAGTGCATTTGGCATGCTGCCCGGGTTCTGCGGTCTGCTTTTCATGTGGTTCGCACTTATGAGCTCGCTTCTTGTGAACAATATCATAAGGAGCAGCTTTATAAACTTTGTGTTTCTTGATTCCGTTGCAGCCTTCATATTCAGTCTGCTGAGATATACATTGTATTTCTTTATATGGGAGTATGACAAGGGCGGGCGTATCCTATCCGATATATTCATA
>JAFPYQ010000130.1 GCA_017394475.1 Oscillospiraceae bacterium
CTTTTAACAAGCAAGTGTGAGCCGCAGGCTCATTTCCATTCAGTAGGAGATTGAACTCCTACTGAATGGAAATATGGAACCCATGCCACTCAATGGCATGAACTGCCATTAGAGGCGGGGGACATAGCTTGCGGTTATAAAGTTATGGAATATCAGTTAAAAAGGGTGATGGTGTTGCCGTCGATATCCGTGTCGCTGCGGTAATATTCGCTGAGAGTGCCGTTAGCGCGAGCCTGCCTGATAAGCGCTTTCTCGCTGTTGTATTCACTGTTCTTCCTGAATGCAAAATCATAAGATGTCTCGGTGAATACTGCAGTATCGGAGCTGTAGACTACATTCGAGTTATCATAGTATGTGGTCTTGTCGGTGCTTTTTTCTGTGGTGACAGTAGAATCGTAGAAGTTGTAGGTCTCCTTGATGGTGACTGTGGTCTTTTCTGTGCGGTCATTATAATATACAGTGGTGATCTCTCTGATGGATGCAGTACCTTCATCATTTACGGTCTCGTTGTGGTCTATGGTCTTGCTGCCATCCTCTACGACAAATTTCAGAGAGGAATAACCGGGTGTATAAAAGCAGCATACAGTCTGATCGGATGCAGGATAGCCGTTGTATTCATGATAGAAATACTCGGATGCACCGACTGTGGATGAAGCTGCTGCGGTGAATACCGTGAGGGCGCAGGCAAAGGCTGCTGCTGTTTTCTTTATATTTGAAGCAAATGTGGTTTTCATATTCATTCTCCTTATTCTCTTTTTAAGTTTATATCATAAAAGGTTAATAACAAGTGTTCTTAACTTGATAATAGGATACCACATTCTGATAAGAATGTCAAGAGTTTTTTATCCTGTATGCAGGATTTGGAGATATGGATATAGGGTGAGCTCTGCTTGTGTTGAAAGATGTTTATTTTGTATAAATGTTGATCGGGTTATTTACTCAGATAAATTAGGAAGGAAAAATGAAATACATTATCAGAACAATGCAGGAAAATGAATATGATGAGCTGAAAAGCTTTCTCTATGAGGCTATCTTCATCCCCGAGGGGGTGGAGCCGCCGCCTGCAGATATTATAGAGCGCCCGGAACTCAGGGTCTATACCGATGATTTCGGGAAAATGCCGTTTGATACTGCGGTCTGTGCGGAAACCGACGGGAAGATAGTGGGTGCAGCATGGGCGCGTATAATGGATGATTACGGTCATATCGACGATAAAACACCATCGGTGGCTATCTCGCTTTATAGAGAATACCGCGGTCATGGCATAGGCACACAGCTTATGATAAGGCTGCTTTCCGAGCTGAGGGAAAAGGGCTGCAAAAAGGTATCACTGGCGGTGCAGAAGGCAAATTATGCGGTGAGGATGTACAAGAAGACGGGCTTTGTGACAGTGGATGAAAATGACGAGGAATATATCATGCTTTGCAGTTTGTGAAGTGACATATCCACAAGAGGGAGATAATAGTATGAATTTTCTGTGTTCCTGCTGCGGGCACCGCGTTGCAAAAGAGGATAGGAAGGAAAGAGCAAAGTTTATATCATCGGCAGGCATTCATGACATCGGATATGAGCCGGGATGGATGGAATGTGAGCCGGAAGATCTGCTGCTTCCTGTGAATGAAAGAAAATGGTTTCATACCGATGAGGTGCCTGTGAAAGGCACAAAGCGGATACTGAAGGTCACAGAGCCGTTTGATGAAAATATCGGAGATGTATTCACTGCTCTTTTTCAACCATGGCAGATGGCTCTGAACGGGTGGGACTGTGCCGGGAGCAAGGATGATATAGCAAGAGCCTGTGCTGTACTGTGCAGATTTGACGAAGTACTCTGGTCGGATGACTATTCTGCGTTTATAAATGTCAAGATACTGAATACCGTGCCTCTGGATGAGCTTTACAGAGTGATACCCGAAAATGTCACCGGGAAAAAGTTCTATGAAGAATTCGGTATACATCAAAGTGCTTACACAGAGTATGAGGATGAACACAGACTGTACCGTGTATGGAGCTCTCAGGGCGATGTAGGGCAGATACAGCTTATATATACCGATGATTATGGTGTACGGCATGAAGTCATGTCAAGCTGGTGGTCTATGCACTGTAACTTTTACTATTTTCACAATAATGTAAACAGGTAAAAAAGTGGTA
>JAFPYQ010000131.1 GCA_017394475.1 Oscillospiraceae bacterium
CGGGCTTGCCTCTGTCGCAGAGTATCGGCCCTACGACCACGCCCGAACCTGTTTTTTCAAGCTTTTTCTGCAGTATACCGCTTATCTTGTATCCTTCGGTGCAGTGTACAAGAAGGGGGGAGAAGCCGAACTCCTCACAGATGCGCAGGGCTGTCAGTATATCATCTGCCCTGTGGCAGTGAATATGCGGGCGTATGTCATGCTTCAGAAGAGGTATCAGCGCCTCATATTTCAGATCGAATTCGGGCTCATCAGCGGCAGTCTCCGCATCCTCTTTCTGCTTCATATACTGCCGTGCCTTGTAGAGCGTTTCCCTTATCAGGGAGGCTGTCCCCATTCTCGTCTGAGGTGCCTCATCCCTTTCGGAATAATATGATTTGGGATTTTCGCCGAGGGCGAATTTTACGGCAACGGTCCTGATATATGCATCATCAAGGGAACGATAGCTCTGCTTGCCATACCTGTCGGTGGTATATGCCGCTGTTTTCACCGCGATCATCGTACCGCCTATGGCATTGAGGGAGCCGGCGCCGGTTATGACAGTGGTGACACCTGCCTTTATGGCATCCTCAAAATACCCGTCATAATAGTTTATGCCGTCTATCGCCCGCAGCTGTGGCGTTATGGGAGAGGAACCCTCATTCACATCGTCACCTTCTTCTCCCTGACCATCGCCTATGAAACCCATGTGAGTGTGGATATCCACAAACCCCGGATAGATGAGCATCCCATTACAGTCGATATCCCCCTGAGACGTACTCTCGGGGCTGCCTTCACCGACTGCGCTTATCCTGCCATTTTCATCTATGCCTACATATCCGTGAAATGTGCCGTGGGATATGGTATGTACCTCTGCATTGTATAAAAGCATGGCTGCTCCGTTATATCCCGCACTCGTCGTAATCCTGCCAACGCTTGTTGTAGTTATAGCTTGACAGCATGCGGTATGCTATATATCCTGCGGAAACAAGGAATGCCATAAGTGCCAGTATCACGGGGATCCCGCTCTGCAGCATCCTTTTCGGATCATAATCGACTCTCTGTACTGTCTCGTTTCTTATCTCGTGCATATCATGCCTCACTTTCCGAATTCAGCAAAAGTAAATTCTATCTCGAATTCCATGTCTTTTTCTTCTTCAAAAGTGCCCTTGCGGAACACCTTTGCCTTGACCCTGTCCCCGGGCTTGTGGACTGCCTGCAGATCCCTTATGGCATTTTCCGAGTTCATGGGCATCCCGTCAATCTCGGTGATTATATCATCCACTCTGAGATCTGTCTTTGATATGTCACAGTCCTCGCTTATCTCACGGACAAGAAGGCCTGTGCGCAGCTCATGCTCCTCTGCATATGCGGTATCGATGAAATTATACATTATGCCCACTCTGGGTCTGCCTGTCACATATCCCTCTTTTATCAGGTCCTCTATAACGGGAACTGCAAAATCTATGGATATGGCAAATCCCAGGCTTTCCGAGGAATCCACAGCATACTTGCTGGTGGTGATGCCTACCACCCTGCCGTAAAGGTCTATGAGCGCACCGCCGGAAACGCCTTCATTGAGGGGTGCATCAGTCTGTATGCACTTTATCATATAACCGGAATAGCTCTCGATCTCCCTGTCGATATAGGATACCACACCCTTTGTGACGGTGTTCCTGAATCCGCCCGAGTTGCCGATGGAGATGACTGTCTGTCCCTGGGAAAGGTCTTCTGTGCTGCCCAGGACTGCGGGAGTGAGGTCTGTCTTGTCAACTTTGAGCACCGCAAGATCGGTATTGGCGTCAAAGCCTATTATATCGGCCTCCAGACGGCTGTTGTCCTCATCGTTCAGCTCTACTATGACTCTTTCAAGGTCATTTACCACATGTGCATTGGTGATGATATAGCCGTCATCGGATATTATCACGCCTGTAGCAGAATTTGAATTGACTATGGTAGTTCCCTTGTAACCGTATACCGTGACGATAGAGGGCATGACATACTTTACAGCTCCTTCAGGGGTGAAAAGGCCGCTACTCTCATCCTCATAGTCGCTCTTGTCTTCGGCGGCTCTGTGCTCTACCTCTATGTTCACGCTCACAGGCGCCTGAGACGTGCCCACCTCATCCGGGCTCTTGCCCTTGTCGTTGATTGCAAGCAGCACCATGACTGCCACCACTATCGCGATGATGACAAAGAGTATGATCATCATCAGAACGGTATTGGGGCGCTTCTTTTTAACATCATCCCTGTCGGGAACGCCGGGCAGCACAGCGGGAGCTGCGGGCTGATAGCTCTGATAGCGCGGATAGGGCTGATAGCCTGCCATGGGAGGAGGCATAGTGCCCGGTATATTGCCGTTATTCATCCGGGGCGGTACTGTCTGTGTATTCTGCACGCCCTGTGCAGACTGTTCTCCGACAGGTACCTTCTTGACATCTGCCTCACCCTCACGGGTATCGGCAGCAGAAGTAGCTGCACTCTGAGCTGTCGGCTGAGGCCGGCTGCCTGCATATCCCGGGTAAGGGCCCGCACCCATCATGGGCTGCCTGCCGAGCATATTGCCGGGCTGCTGATAGGGTGGCTGAGCATAGAACGGGTTTTGTCCGTAGTACGGCGGAACAGGTGACGGCTGGCCATACCCGTATGGCGGGGGAGGTGTTGCTCCCTGCATATAGGGCGGCTGGGCTCCGTATGCCGCATAGGGCGGCGGTGTCTGCGCAGGCTGCCCGTATGGTGCCTGATACCCTGCAGCAGGCGGGACAGCCCCTCCTCCGTACACAGGATCCTTTCCTGCGGGAGAGAAGTCCCTTTCCGCAAAGATATTCTGCGGATATTCATCGTCCGATACGCTTTTCGCGGTATTTTCCATGCCCGGTACGGGACTGTCTGCCGGTACCTCCTGTACAGGGCTTTCCCCGGTGAAGGAGGGCTGTACAGTATCAGTGCTGTTATCATCCCCGGTTACTGGCCCGGTATTTATCTGTGCAGCAGAGGGCTGCTGCTCATCGCCAATATCCGCAGTACCCATATCTTTATCTGTAAAATCTTTGTTTTCAAAATCCGGATCCATTTATATTCATACCTCACAAAAAGTATTAGTCATAATAGTATAAATATATTTTACCATAAATGCCTATATTTGTCAATAATATGAAAAAAGATCCTCCCGAAATTTCGGGAGGATCATATTATCATTAACTCATAGGTATCGGATACTGACCCATGTATATAGGCTCAGCTATCTTTCTGCCATATTTGGTCGCATTTTCCTGATTAGCTTTTCCGTTTGCAAGTGACTGTGTACTGCTAAATCCGCCATATTTCAAAAGTGTTTTTCCGGCTTTTGTATTGTTGGCAGTTTTCCAATCTGTAGTACTTGCGACCTTATGGAACATTTTATATGTGCTGGAAGTCGAAGCGCTGTCTTTAGTCTTATAATCCGTTGCATAGACACAGCTTACAGTATATGTCCTGTTATTTACAAGTACGCAGAAGGACAATCCCTGACCATATAATGTTTTCGATCTTAAAGCACTGGTGCCTTTGCTGGTCTCAAATTCATCTTCTTCCTTCTTGAACCTGATGCCCATTCTTTTTATTATCTGCTTATATGCAGTTTTTAAATTATCTTCAGTTGCCGCTTTTTTCTCTGTCTCAACACCTTTTCCGCCGGAATGGAGAAGATCCAAAGTGCCTTCATCCACCATCATCACACCATATTTCTTGCTGTCAAACTCGATCTCACCAAAATAATCCTCAGATTTAAGCCCGCGCTTCTGCAGATTGTTCAGATAATCCTGTGTTGCTACATATATCTGATATGCCTGATCATTCTCAGATTGGATCTTTGCCATTCTTCTCTGATTGGAAACATTAGGGATCAGTATTGATGACATGATCACGATTATAGCTATTACAACTATGAGTTCCAGTAACGTGAACGCCTTAACAGCGCCCCTTAAGATCTTTTTATCCATAAAAGCACTTCCTTTACAAAAGTACAAGAATCCAAAATAATAGATTATGATAATTATACATCAAAACCTATAAAAAGTCAAGGTCTTTGCCGTCAAAAAGTGAAGAAAACGCAAATTCAGCGGATTTAACAAAAAAGGCCGCACATTATCGCCCATTTGCATAAAGCCCTGTTCAGCACCGCACCTTATTTTTCACCCGACAGCATCCTATGCTTATACACAAAAAGTGCCGCATCAGCGGCACTTCCGTTATCCGTTCACTATCTTTACGGTACCGCTGGAAAGGGTGAGTTCTTCACCGCTCCGACGGCGTACTATCAGTTTTCCGAGATCATCTATGCCTACACATTCAAAGCGCTCGGTTATGCCGTTGTTCTCTATATCCACAGTCTTGCCGGTGAGTATGGAGCGGCGGCGATATTCTTCAAGGAAGCTCCTGTCACCGATAGTCCCGATCTTCTCTTCGAGGATATTGAGTATCTCCGCAGCGAGCTTTGCCCTTGACACCGATTCTCCCACCTCTGCGCGGAGGCTGGTGGCAGTCTCTTTGAGCTCATCGGGGAAGTTGTAGTTGTTCACGTTCACGCCGAATCCGATGACCACATAGTCAAGGCCGCCCTGCTCTATCCCCACCGCAGCCTCGGTAAGTATGCCGCAGGCCTTTTTGCCGGAGATATACACATCGTTGACCCATTTTATCTGACATGAGATCTGAGCCCCCTCCTCGGCACATATCTTCTCTATGGCCTCACAGGCTGCCACCGCAGCACAGGCAGTGACATTGAGTGCCTGCTCTATGGGGAGCTTGGGACGAAGGATGACGCTCATGTATATGCCCTGACAGTTGGGAGAATGGAAATGCCTGCCCATGCGCCCCCTGCCGTCGGTCTGCTGTTCGGCTATGACTACATGACCGTGAGCGGCATTTAGCTGTGCAAGGCTCTTGGCAAAGCTGTTGGTGGAGTCTATGGTCTTGAAAACATCTATATTCTGCCCCAGGGCTTTTGTTCTCAGATATTTCTTTATGGACGGCTCACTCATCTTGTCATTGTCGCTGGTGAGACAGTAACCCCTGTTAGTGCCCGCATTTATGCTGTAGCCCTCTTCACGGAGCTGATTGACCGCTTTCCACACCGCGCTTCTCGATACATCGAGAGAAGTGGCGATCTTGTTTCCGGATACGCTCTTGCCCTTGCTCTGTTCAAGGAGCTCAAGCACTCTCTCCTTTATTGACATAATATCACCGTTCCTTTCCGTTGAGCTGTAATTGTCGATATATATGCAACTGACTTGGGTATGCACCCGATATGCCCGCCACCTCCGCGCACGCTCACACAGCGTATCTGCGGCATTGCCGGATATTATCCGATCTCCTGCGGGCACACAGATTTAGTTCACCTTTTTAACAAATAATATATATTATTATACCATATCCCTCCGAAAATATCAAGTAACGGCGGGGGGCGGTATCTAAATATACTGTAAACTTTTTATTAATCGCCGGAAGCATCCGCTGTCGGGCAAAAATCACGTCCCCCATGCCGTCGCATGAGGGACATATTTGCGGTCATTTATTGTTTTTCATCTTCATGATGCGCAGTATGAACACTTCAATGGATATCAGCGCCAGCAGAGCCGCTCCCGCTATTATGGCAACGACGATTATCCTGTTTTTGCTGTCCTTTTCATCCTCATCATCGTCCTTTTTATCCGTATCCGTCCTGTCGGTGTCTTTTTTGGACGGCTTTACGGTCTGTTCCTTCCCCGACTTGCTGTCGGGTTTCACATATCCGCTGTCGTCATCGGACGAACTGTCGGCAGAGCCATCCTCGTATACATCGCTGTCATCGTCATATTCATCCGTATCATCATAGGATGCCGCGTAGGAAAGCTCTTCACCCTTCGGCACATCCGCACCGACTGCTATGCCGCCGTTTTCCACCGCAGTAAAGGCAGTGAGCCATGAAAGCACCGCATTCCAGTTTATCGTGCACTCGTTGACGCACCATGCTTCGATATGGTCAAGGTAGCATTTCTGCGGAGGTATCTGCCCCTTTTTCCAGCCCGAGCCTCTTACCCACGGATCCTGCATTCCCGAATTGGGGCCTCCTGCAAGCACTCCGTCAGGAGCACTCGGGAAATTATCATATATCTGATGAGCCCAGAAACGGTGATGCGGGTTCTCTGTTGTGTGATCGCCATAGCCTGTAACATACGAGATATCATTGGGGTTGCGTCCCAGGAGATAATCCATTCCCGATACCGCACCGTCCAGGTATTTTTCCTCACCGCTCATGAGATAGCCATAGGACAATATCATGGAATTGCCGGCAACAAGGGCATTCGAGCCCCACTGATAGCCGTGATCCTTATCATTGTATGCTATGGTGCTGCTCCTGTAGGGAACGCCATATCCCTGCTTCGATGCTATATCGAGATATGTCTCCGCTGCCTTTATCAGATCGTTATACAGCTTGTTCTGATCCGAGCTGTCCAGAGATCCGCTGCTCAGGCACAGGCTGAGAGAGCCCAGCGCGGCGGTATTGCCCCAGTCAAAGGAGCCGGCAGAGTCCACGCTCTCACCGCCTGTCATATCCGTGGGGACTTTGAGGAAGAACTTCGAGGACTTCATATCCTTGAAATACTTTTCATCCCCCGTGGTGATGAAAAGCTCGCAGGCTGCCCAGTAGAA
>JAFPYQ010000132.1 GCA_017394475.1 Oscillospiraceae bacterium
AGGTTGAATAAGTTGATAACAAATCCGCTGGCGGAATACCGCCTGCGGATTTTTCCGGCTCATCAGCAGAACCGGTCAGAACAGCTTTTCTATGATTTGCACTAAAATCATCTTCCTGCTCCCGTCTGCTCTTTTCAACATCACATATTGAAGACCTCGTTAATTTATATATAATATATTATCACTGATTTTTTCCAATTATTTAACAATATCCGCTACAATTATCATATAAAAAATGCTACTATATAATCTGTATCTTTTTTTGACAGGATTTTTTTGATGATAAAGCTTGTTATATTTGATCTGGACGGCACACTCATCGATTCACTGAACGATCTTGCGGATGCGTCCAACAAGGCTCTTGCAGAATGCGGCTATCCTGCTCATGCTGTGGAAAGATACCGCTTTTTTGTGGGCAACGGAGTCATACGACTTATAGAGCGTATTCTTCCCGAAAATGCACGTACAGCGGATAATATCCGCAAGGTGCACGAGGGATTTGATAAATATTATTCACAGGGCTACAATGTCCATACCCGCCCTTATAAAGGGATACGGGAACTGCTTGACAGCCTGCATGAGCAGGGCATCATGACAGCAGTGGCATCGAACAAGCCCGATGGATTTACTCAGCTGATAGTAAAGGAAATGCTGGGCGACAGCTTTGACTGTGTGTGCGGCAAAAAGGACGGCTTTGAGAAAAAGCCCGACCCCGGCATCATCTTCCACATTTTGGAAAAGCTGGGCGTAACGCCCGAAGAAGCCCTTCTTGCGGGTGACAGCGACGTGGATATACACACCGCCCATAATGCACATATAGAAAGTATCGGCTGTACATGGGGATTCCGCCCCCGTGAGGAACTTGAAGAGGCGGGAGCTGACAATATAGTGGACTCCCCGGATAAAATACTGTCCATAGCGGCAGCAAAATAGACAGACAAGGTGATTCCGATGATAGCAAGCGAAGTTCATATGCAATATATGGACGAGGCATTTGATAAAAACGGCGTTGTATGCAAGTCAGAGCTCATGCTCCCCGACAATTTCAACTACGCATACGATATCATAGATAAAATAGCAAAGTGCGAGCCCCGCAGGCGCTCCATGATATGGTGCGATGACGAGGGACGCAAGCGCGAATTTACTTACGGCGAATTCTCAAAGCTCTCCAACAGAGCGGCGAACCTGTTCCTTGACATGGGCATCAAGAATGGCGACAGAGTGATGGCTATACTCAAGCGCCACTGGGAGATATGGATAGTTGCCCTTGCGCTGGATAAGATAGGCGCGGTACTGGTACCTGCCACAAACCAGCTGAAGAAGAAGGACTATGTTTTCCGTTTCCGTTCCGGCGAGATAAAGGCCATAGTGGCAACAGGCGACGGAGAGGTCACATCCAACATAGAGGCGGCAGAGCTTGAATATCCCCTTGAAAAGCGCTTCATCGTCAAGGGAACAAGAGACGGCTGGATAGATTTTGACGGCCTTCTCATGGAATATTCCGACAAGCTGGAAAGAATACCCACCAATGTGGATGATGACAACCTGATGTTCTTCTCATCGGGCACAACAGGCTATCCCAAGATGGTAATGCACTCCCACCGCTATGGTGCAGCGCATATCCCCACCGCAAAATACTGGCATAATATAAATGCCGACAGCATACACCTCACCATTTCCGAAAGCGGATGGGGCAAGTTCTTCTGGGGCAAGTACTACGGTCAGCTGGCACTGGGTGCCACAGTCATGACCTATGACTTCACAAGATTTGTCCCCGCGGATGTACTGAGGATAATAGAGGAATACAAGGTGACATCCCTCTGCTGTCCTCCCACCATGTACAGATTCTTTATCAAGGAAGGCATGTCAGGCTATGATATCTCATCCCTGAGATATGCCACTACCGCAGGCGAGGCGCTCAATTCCGAGGTCTATACGAGATTCTTTGAATACACAGGGCTCAAGCTCATGGAGGGCTTCGGTCAGACCGAGACCGTCCTCATAATCGGCAACCCCTACAACAGTGTCACAAGATCGGGCTCTATGGGCAAGGCTATGCCCCTGTTCAATGTTATCGTAGCAGATCCCGACGGCAACGAATGCCCCCCCGATGTAACGGGCGAGATATGCGTAAAGCTGCGTGACGGCGTGAACAACGGCATTTTCAAGGGCTATGTGAACAACCCCGAGGCAAACGCCAAGGCGTTCTCCAACGGCCTCTATCACACGGGCGATACTGCTTACAAGGATAAGGACGGCTATTTCTGGTATGTGGGAAGAGTTGACGATGTGATCAAGTCCTCCGGCTACCGCATAGGCCCCTTTGAGATAGAATCCATCCTCATGGAGCACCCCGCAGTCCTGGAATGTGCGATAACAGCCGCTCCCGACCCCATAAGAGGTCAGGTGGTAAAGGCTACGATCGTCCTCACCAACAAATACAAGGATAACGCAGGCGATGAACTGGCTGATGAGCTGAAAAAGTTCGTCAAGGCCAACACCGCTCCCTATAAGTATCCCCGTATCATAGAATTCGTTGATGAGCTCCCCAAGACCATAAGCGGAAAGATCCGCAGAGTCGAGATAAGGGAACGGGACAACAAGAAGTAAAACCGAAAGTCACCGGCCGTCAGTCGGTGACTTTTGAAATTAAAAGCACTTTTTTTCAACAAGCAGGTGTGAGCCGCAGGGAACATGACCTGCGGTGATATGGTAAACAGCTATGAGCAACAACAATACATCAAAATACCGCATGGATATGTGCAGCGGTGCAGTGCTCCCGAAAATGCTCTCCTTCTGTATGCCCATAATGGCATCAAGCGTCCTGCAGCTGCTGTTCAACGCGGCTGATATAATCGTGGTGGGGCGCTTTGCGGGAGATAATTCCCTTGCAGCCGTGGGCTCCACCTCATCACTGGTGAACCTTATGGTAAACCTGTTCATAGGGCTCTCAGTAGGTGCCAATGTGGCAGTGGCAAGGTTTTACGGGGCAAAGCTGGAGCGTGATCTTTCAAAGGCGGTGCATACCGCTATGACCATATCGCTCATAAGCGGTATGTTCCTCACGGTGGTGGGCGTCATCGGTGCGCCGTTCTTCCTGCGCCTCATGTCCTCCCCGGAAAATGTCCTCCCCCTTGCGTCAAAGTACCTGAGGATATATTTCTGCGGCATGACCGCCTCTATGCTCTACAACTTCGGCGCAGCCGTGCTGCGCGCGGTGGGCGATACCAAGCGCCCCCTCTATTACCTGTTTGCTGCGGGCGTCATCAACTTCATCCTGAACCTCATCTTCGTCATAGTCTTCCGGATGGATGTTGCAGGTGTGGCACTGGCTACCATAATCTCCCAGATGATATCTGCCGCACTGGTGGTGCGCTGCCTTATCAAAGAAAAGGGCGGTGTACACCTTGATCTGAAAAAGCTGGGGATCGACAAGCAGAAGCTCCTGCTCATCATGCAGGTAGGTATCCCTGCGGGACTGCAGGGCTGCATGTTCTCCCTTTCAAATGTGGTCATACAGTCATCCATCAACCTTTTCGGCGATATCGTGGTAGCGGGCAATGCGGCTGCCATGAACTTAGAGGGCTTTATGTACGTTGCCATGAACTGCTTCCATCAGGGTACCATCTCCTTTGTGGGGCAGAACTTCGGTGCAGGCAAGTATGACCGCATAGGCAAGATAGTAGCTGTATCCACAGGCTGTGTGCTTGTCACCGCCGCAGGACTGGCTGTTTTCATGCTCGCCTTCGGCAAGGCAGCACTGGGCATCTACTCCACCAACCCCGATGTCATCAATGCGGGCATCATCCGCGTGATGATAATCGCCCCCACCTACTTCCTGCTTGGCATAATGGATATATATGTAGGCGCCCTGAGGGGACTGGGCTATTCCATGTACCCTATGGTATCATCCCTCATAGGCGTGTGCGGACTGCGCCTGCTGCTCATCGCACTGATATTCTCACAGCCGCAGTACCATGTGCTGCAGACTATATACTACACCTATCCCCTTTCATGGCTGGCAGCATTCCTGGCTAATTTCATCTTCTTCCTTATAGTCCTGCAGAGGATGAAAACCACTAAAAAAGCCGCAGGGAGCGCAGAAGAATAACACACCGCTATGATAACACTTGAACAGCTAACACATGAGAACTACACAAAGGCGCTGGAGATAGACAGGAGCGATATCCCCGAGGAATGGGTGGATACCGTGCAGACCCTCATGGAGATAACGGACTACGGCGCAGAGCACAGCCTCATAGGGCACACATTCCTGGCAAAGCTGTCGGGAAAGTATGTGGGCATCATTATGATAGGCGAGGCCCTTTCATGGGACACAGACCCCCATGAGATGAAAGACACTCCCTTTTACAGGGTCATGGGCTTTGCTGTTGACAAGGCTCACAGGGGAAAGGGCATCGGCGGAGAGATACTTGAAAAGGCCATAGCGGAGATACACCGCGAGTTCGGATACCGCCCCCTGGCACTGGGCGTCCATAAGGACAATTCCCGTGTGCGGAAATTCTATGAACGTCACGGATTCAGGCCCACCGGAGTATTTGAGGGGAATGACGAATACTTTCTGCGGCTGAGTGAAAAGCAATGACAGCGGTCTTACTCCCCATAAACCCGGCGGATGAAAAAATCTGCACAGTATTTGCGGGCTTTGCCGTTTTCTATTGATATTTTTCTGAAAATGTGGTATAATTATTCAGATATGATTTTTTCATCCCCTGACGGACGGATATGATACTATGAAAATTTCTGAGATACAGGAAAAAATACTCAAACTCAAGAAAGAGCTTGACTTCTGCATACTTGTTCACGCATATCAGACACATGATATAGTGGAGATAGCCGACTTTGTGGGCGATTCCTTCGGCCTGGCACAGAAAGCTGCTGCCTGCCCCAACAAGAATATCATGATGTGCGGCGTGCGCTTTATGGCAGAAACAGTTAAGATACTCTCCCCCGAAAAGAGGGTGTTCCTCCCCGAGCCCGATGCAGGCTGCCCCATGGCAGAACAGCTTGGATATGAGGAGCTCAAAAAGCTACGCGAGGAATGTCCCGATCACACGGTGGTATGCTATATAAACACCACGGCAAAGCTGAAAACGCTTTGTGATGTGTGTGTCACATCCTCCTCTGCCATAAAGGTCATAGAGGGGATAGAAAATGACAAGATACTGTTCATCCCCGACTGCAACCTTGGGGACTATACCGCAAAGCGCCTCCCGCAGAAGTCCTTCCGCTTCATAAACGGCGGCTGCCCCATCCATCTGCGCATAACTGCGGAAGATGTGGCACTGGCAAAGGAAAAGCATCCGAACGCCCTTGTAGCACTGCACCCGGAGTGCCGCCCGAACGTGACAGCCCTTGCAGACTATGTGGGCAGCACCACGGGGATAATGGACTTTGCAAGAAAAAGCGATGCAAAGGAATTCATCATCGGCACCGAAAGCGCCATAGTTTCACACCTTGCCATAGAATGTCCCGAAAAGCGGTTCTATCCGCTGCATAAGGAGCTGATATGCAAGAACATGAAGCTCACCACCATCTCCTCTGTATACAACACCCTTCTCTCCACAGGCGGCCTTGCCGCTCCCTACGGTGAGGAGATACTGATAGATGATGATACCCGCACAAAGGCAAAGCGCTGCATAGATGAGATGCTGCGTCTGGGCGGATGACTTTTCATCAAAAACAATGCTGACCCATAGCCCCCCTTCCTTAAAAAGGGGGGCACTGAAATCTATAGGACAGGAATGTTGACTATGTGTTCAAGCCTCGAAGAAGTACGTTCAAATATAGACAGGATAGATGATGCGATAATAAAGCTCATCGCCGAGAGGACAGAGTATGTCAGGCAGGCATCCTCATTCAAGAAAAGCGAGGACGGCGTTAAAGCCCCGCAGCGTGTTGAAGCCGTGATACAGAAGGTACGGGAAAAGGCAGTAAAATACGGTGCAGACCCCGACATGGCAGAGGCTCTTTACAGAGAGATGATCTCACGCTTTGTAAATATGGAAATGGAAGAATTCAAGAAGGATCAAAAATGACCGATTATACAACTCTTAAAAAGAATGCACTGGATAAGTATTTCTCCCACCTGAATCCGGAACAGAGGGACGCTGTTTTCACCGTAAAGGGCTCCGTTCTCATACTTGCGGGAGCGGGCAGCGGCAAGACCACAGTCCTTGTCAACCGTATAGCCAATATGATAATGTTCGGCAATGCCTATGCAGATGACGAGGAGATATCCCTCACCGCAGACGAGCGCGCGTTTCTGGAAAGCTACGACGGCTCACATGACAAAAATGCCGTTGATACTTTGCGGGATATCATCAGCATTGACACCGTGAAGCCCTGGAGCATCCTTGCCATAACCTTCACCAACAAGGCCGCAAACGAGCTCAAATCAAGACTGGCGCTGATGCTGGGAGATGATGTGGGAAAGGAAGTCCGTGCCTCTACCTTCCATTCCGCCTGCGTGCGCATACTCCGCCGCGAGATAGCAGCTCTGGGCTACAGCCCCTCATTTACCATATATGATGCGGATGATTCAAAAAGGCTGCTCAAAAGCATAATGGATGACCTGTCCCTGCCCGGGAAATCATTCCCGCCCAATATGGTATCCTCTGCTATATCCCGTGCAAAGGATGAACTGCAGACCCCGGAGGAATATGCAGACGAGGCAGAGGGGGATTACCGCAATGAGAAGATAGCACAGATATACACGGAATATCAGAAGCGCCTCAGAGCCGCAAATGCACTGGATTTTGACGATATCATCATGAAGACCGTGCAGCTCTTCGAGGACTTCCCCGATGTGCTCGACCACTACCGCAACCTTTATAAGTATATACTGGTGGACGAGTATCAGGACACGAACCACGCACAGTACCGCCTTGTATCCCTGCTGGCAGATAAGTACAAAAACCTGTGCGTAGTGGGCGATGACGACCAGTCCATCTACCGTTTCAGAGGGGCAACTGTTGAAAACATCCTCTCCTTTGAAGATCAGTTTGAAAAATGCAAGGTCATACGCCTTGAACAGAACTACCGCTCCTATCAGAACATCCTTTCGGGGGCAAATTCCGTCATCGCCAACAACAGCTCACGCCATCCCAAGGAGCTGTGGAGCGACAGGGGCGACGGCGAAAAGATAGAGATATGGCGCAATGACACCGAATCCGATGAGGCTCTCTTTGTTACCGAAAAGATAAGCGAGCTTGTGGAGCAAGGGCACAAATACTCCGATTTTGTGGTGCTCTACCGCATAAATGCCCTTTCAAACGCCTTTGAAAAGAAGTTTTCCGCTGCCCGCATCCCCTACCGCATGATAGGCGGTCTCAGGTTCTATGACAGAAAAGAAGTCAAGGACATACTGGCATATATGACGATGCTGGTAAACCCCTTTGACAACATGCGCTTCTCAAGGATAATAAACGAGCCCCGCAGGAACATCGGCAATGTGACGGTGCAGAAGATAAATGAGATATCCGTAAATCTGGGCATAGACCCCCTGACCGTCATGAGGGAGAGCGATTCCTACGCCCCCCTTGCCAAAAAGGCAAATGTGCTGCAGAAGACCGCCGAAATGTTCGACTACCTCACCGAAAAGATGGATGAGCTGGATCCTGCGGAGCTGATAGATGAGATACTGCGTGTCACGGGTTATGGAGAGATGCTCGAAAACAGCGGTGATGAGGGCATAGAACGCCTTGAAAATATAAACGAGCTGAAAAGCAATATCGCGGAATACATCGCGAATGCAGAAGATAACGGTGATGAGGCGGATCTGAACGGGTTCCTTGAAAATGCAGCCCTCTACACCGATATGGACCGCAACGATACGGATACCGAGACCGTCAGCCTTATGACAGTCCACACCGCAAAGGGGCTTGAATTCCCCATCGTCTTTGTGGTGGGCATGGAAGACGGCATATTCCCCTCCGGCCGCGCCACCTATTCCGATCTCGAGGTGGAGGAGGAGCGCAGGCTCGCCTATGTGGCAATGACCCGCGCCAAGGACAAGCTGTATCTGTCCTATTCCTCACAGCGGATGCTGTACGGTCAGTCGAGCTACAATCCCCGCTCCCGTTTTCTCAAAGAGATCGACGAGGACTGCATCGAAACATTCCCGAAGATCACCATATCATCCTCTGCCGAAAAGCGCAGTGTACAGCCTGCCGCAGGAGCATCTTCAAAAAGCACCTACCTTTCCGATGAGAGGAAGAAAAAGGCAGGCGCGGTACAGAAGGGCAGAGTGGATTTCACCGCAGGCGACAGCGTCATACATCCCAAATTCGGCAAGGGCCTTGTTCTTTCGGCAAAGCCCATGGGCGGCGACAATCTGCTGGAGATAGCCTTTGAGACCGTAGGCACCAAAAAGGTCATGGCTGCCAATGCAAGGATGGAAAAGGCGGAATAACGATTTACAGGACATCCCGGAAGGAGAGTAAAAATGTTCAGACAGGAAGTACTCGACCGCATAAAGGTGATAACTCACAGCTGTGTGCGAATCGGCGGAGAAAAGGTCATATATATCGATCCCGTAGGCATCAAGGGGGCTCCCCATGATGCGGACATCATATTCTTTACCCACCTTCACCTCGACCATTTTTCTCCCCTTGAGGCAAGAAAGCTCATGAAAGATGACACGGTCATCGTGGCACCGAAAAGCATGGCTCTCCCCTGCAGGCTGTTCCTTTCATCAAAGGGTAACTCCCATGTTATGCTTGTCCCCGGGCAGGAAACACAGATAAGCGGCATACCCGTTAAGGCAGTTGCCGCATACAACAACAAAAAGCCGTTCCATCCCAAGGGCAACGGCTGGCTGGGATATGTTCTGACCATTGACGGCACGGATATCTATATCACCGGGGATACAGACATCACAAGCGAATGCAGCAGTGTTTCCTGTGATATACTCATGCTGCCCGTCGGCGGATTTTTCACCATAGATGCGGCAGAGGCAGCACAGCTCACCAACACTGTCGCCCCCCACACAGTCATACCCATACACTACGGTCTGTGCAACGGCGGGAAGGATGCGCCGGAAAGATTCCGCTCCCGCGTGAACGACGGTATCATCACGGATATCCGTCCGGAGGTATACAACAGCATCGTTTTAATGATGTATGTCAAGGCATTCGCAGCAGCTGCTGCAGTATTTCTGATAACATATCTGCTGCTCAGGTGAAACGGGAGGAGAACAGATGAAACAACGGCTGCAGCGCGCACTGGACTGCATGAAAAGGTACAACACGGGCATCATGTACCGGGAATGTTTCGGCTTTGAGCCCGATACCGAATATGATGTGCTGGTCATCGCCCCGGGGTGGAAGCCCACAAAAATAATAAAGGACCCTGCATATAAGGTCACCGAGCTGTCACAGCATTCCTATTTTTCGGGATACCTTGTTGAAAAGGACGGGATGAAGGCTGCCTGGGCCCAGACAGCCTCGGGTGCCTGCAATGTTCTGGATCATGCCATAATATGCGCCGATATGAAGTTCAGAAGATGTGTGTTCGCCGGTGCGGTGGGGGGACTTACCGACAGCTTTGAGATAGGCGACCTCTGCACTCCCGAGGTCTGCATATCCGCAGTTTATGCCAATCATTATCTTGATGATACGCTCACCGATATGCACCTGTTTGAAAAAATATATCCCCACACGGAGTATATCGGCAAAGTGGCAAAGATAGCCGAAAATGCGGGGTATGCACTCAAAACCGCAAAGGTCTTCTGCACGGATTCGATCTCACTGGAATATTCACATCTGGATGAGATAAAAGCCACAGGCGCAGAGCTCATTGAGATGGAAACAGGCACATTCTACACACTGGCAGACCTGTTCGATGTGCCGTCGGTGGCACTGCTGGCGGTGTCGGACAATTCCGCCACAGGCGTTCCGCTGCTGGGCAGGGGCGATGAGCTTGCACAGAGATATATCAACACCAGGAGCACTATCATCCCCGATATGATCTTCCGTATAGCAAGGGATGGACGGGAATGATGCGGTCGGTCCGATGGCACGGATTTAAGTTGAATATGTACAAAAATTAAACGGAAATTTGTGCAAACTATTCAAAACAATGTATGGCTACCTGCTGAAAAAAAGGTAAATGATTGAATTTTCCCGAAATTTCGGGAAATCTCTTGACAATTTGCGAAAAACGTGGTATCCTAAGTGCATAAAACAGTATGAAAGCTGTTTTACAGGAGAATGAAACATAGACTACAGAAAGGCGGATTAGTATGAAAAAGGCTACTATCAGACTGGCAACCATCAACGATGTAAAGAACTTCGTTTCCAAGGTTTCACTCTGCGATTTTGATGTGGATCTCATTTCCGGAAGATATGCTGTTGATGCAAAGTCCATCATGGGTATATTTAGTCTTGATCTTGAGAAGCCTATCGCACTTGAAGCACACACAGATGATGCTGATGAGTTCTTCGCAGCTATAAAGCAGTACATTGTTGGCTGATAACGAAAAGCCTGCAAGGCTGATCGTTGTTTGTTAGGAACTTATGCCGCAGTGCCCGGAAGAGCGCTGCGGCATTTTACATATGTCTGCAAAATGATCCTGCTGAGATCACTATCAAACATATCTGGGAGAACGGCTGCGGATATCCGTTTTAATTGTCCGCATTTATATCACAAAGTCATTATAGCTGTGTGAGCAAACTGCCGCTCCGCGACTTTTTCATTTTCCCCATAACGATCACGATAAGAAAAGTTTTATGGTGCAACGGACTTCAGGCGCAATGCGACATCGTTATCCGTACCTGCTTGAATATAGCGGGCTGACAGAGGGGATGATATGCCGGTCATGCGACCGATGGATCGCAGTATGTCCGAAAAATACAGATGTTTCCCACGGCAACAGCATTTACTATTGAGGAGAAACGGAAGAAGGATCAAAAAGGATATCGAGGAAAAGAGTAGGTTCAAGTGCGGCACGAAACATCAGTCGTCTTTTGCTAATACGCTTGTACTGAGCCTGAGAAACAAGATTGAGAGCGATTTTACGCATAATATTGAGAACGAGCGGTGAATTATCTTTTCTTGCTCTTGAAGCATCTTCTTTGAAAATAACATCAAGACACCAATGAAGATTATTTTCTATTGCCCAGTGCTTTCTTACAGAATCGGCAAATTCATCGAGATCAGTAAGCGAGGTTATGAAATATCTTGTAAATTCTCGTGTTTCTCCTTTTTCGCTAACTGTTGACTTCACACATCCAAGTCCCTTTAAGCCTTTCCATTCGTCTTTTTGTTCCAGCCAAGATAACTCAGTAAGAAGCTGATATTCTCTTTTTTCTATTCTCCCATGTCCCTTGTCAAGCGTTGATTTCATCGGAATATCATCACAAAATTCATTAAAATAATCTTCGGTATCCTTGTATAATGCAGGCTGATTCTGTTTCAGACCTATTGCGTAATCTGCTTTCTTCTTAATTATCTTTTCAACGATTTTCTTCTGACAACTCATCGCATCAGCAGTAACGATGTCGCCTTCTACATCTATCAAATCAAGAAGTTCAGGAACTGCCGTTATCTTATTTGTTTTTTCTTCAACTGACAATTCGCCTAAAGTAAGGTGATTTTCGGCAACAAATGCACTTATTACATGATATGCTTTATGTTTATCATTGCCGCTTCCACAAATCGTTTTTCCGTCTATTGCCACTGTTCCTCTTTTAGTCCTTTCGCTGGATATCCAGTTTATCAGGCATGACGAAAGCTCAGACGGGTTTAATTTTTCAAATACTCGTCTGAATGTGTCACTATCAGGTATACCATTCGGAAGTTCAAGAAATTTCGACAAGTATTCCTGTCGACTATTGCCAAACGCCTCCATATCGGCAAAATCTTCCCCTCCGCATATTATGGTACACAGTCCTATGATTATAATATCTTCGAGCTTGTGTCGGATATTTCCATATCCTGTCCTCCTTGGCTCGCTTATATTTCGTATTCCTTCTTTTAATTCTTCTATTTTCATATCTCTATTTTACATCTTTTTCTTTAAAAAGTAAATGCTGTTGCCGTGAGATGTTTCCCGTCGGTACTTGATTTTTTCCTTAAAATGTGGTAGAATATAACTACTTGTTTCTAAAAACAGAGTAATACTCAAAAAATACTTTACCGACTGAGGTTAAAAATGGCTGAACTTGTTTATGACGAGACCGGGCGACTTCTCTTTACCGAGGAGATGCGCCGCGAATATACTATACTTCTCCCGAATATGCTCCCCCTGCATTTCCGCTTTCTCGAGAGGATATTCAACAACAACGGCTACCACACAAGGCTGCTCACCACAACAGGGCGCAGGGTGGTAGACGAAGGGCTCCGCTATACCCATAACGACACATGCTATCCCGCACTGCTGGTCATAGGGCAGCTCATAGACGGCATCAAGACCCTTGACATAGACCCCCACAAGACTGCATTCATCATGGTGCAGACAGGCGGCGGCTGCCGTGCATCCAACTATATACATCTTATACGCAAGGCGCTGATAAAGTGCGAGATGGAGTATGTGCCCGTTATCTCACTGGCTATCCCCCCCATAGAGAAAAACCCCGGTTTCTCTCTCCCCGCTCCTATGCTGTCTCAGCTCATCACAGCTATATGCTATGCGGATGTGCTGATACTCCTTTCCAATCAGGTGCGCCCCTATGAGATAAACAAGGGCGAGACCGATGCTCTGGTGGATGCATGGATGGACAGGCTGGTGGAAAAGCACTTCTCCTTCGTTTCCTTCGATGCCACCACCCGCGAGATAGTCAAGGACTTTGAGGCTATCCCCTACA
>JAFPYQ010000133.1 GCA_017394475.1 Oscillospiraceae bacterium
CATTCAAAAATGAGAATGACCAGGCAAGCACCTGTATCATGCCAAGCACGCCCATGAACCATGTGAGGGTGTTGAGGAAGGTACCGCTGAACACTGTGTGGGATGCAAATGTGTAGGTGCTGTCTGCCAGCCTGTCCCAGATCCAGGTGCCGTTGCCCAGTTCAAAGCTGCGCTCGAAGCCCGGATAGAAATCTCCCGCGATCGCCACTTCTGTTCCATACGCCCAGAACACGCAGGCGAAAACGATGATAAGCATATCTGCTGTTATCATCGCAAGCAGCTTTCTGAGCATTATGGTGGATGAAATAGTGCCTGCGATGGAATCGTCTCTTTTGAATAACATAGTTTTTCTCTTTATGATAGTGATATTTGCCGCGGTAACGGCCACATTCTATTATACTATACTTTGCGGGTTTTGTCACTACCTTTTTTACATATTATCATTAAAATCAGATTAGAATCATTATCATCTGATGAGATTTAGGCGATATGGGTTGACTTATCTGCCGTTTCGGTATATAATTATGATATTCCAAATCAAACACTGTGCTGCGGGTGCGGATGGCACCCGTTGTGCACAGACCAAAAGCGGTGATGATATGAAAAAACTCGGAAATAGTAATATAAGCACAGCATTTATGGGTATAGGCGGGATCGCTATGGTGATCGCGGGAGTTGTCTCCTTCTTCCATACGGGTGCCACCCTTGCCACCATATCCTCCGTGCTCGGGACGATCGCCATCATCACGGGCATCGTCACCTTGTTCATGAGACTTATCGAAAAATCAAAGGGCGAAGCATTGAGACTGGATTTCCTCATCTGGTTCGCCATCGCATTTCTGCTGCTGAATACAAGCCTTCTCGGCACTCTGGGCGGCATCGCTACTTTCATAATCGGCATTTTCCTCATACTGCAGGGTGCAAATTCCATAAGGCTGGAGGTCACTGCATCTTCAAAGGATGTGTTCAGGATAGTGATCGCAGTGCTGTTCATTCTGGCGGGCCTTTTTGCAGTGCTCAATTCAAGGCGGGCATTCGCAGAGCTGGTCGGAAAGGTGCTGGGCGTTTACCTTGTCATCCACGGTGTTGAGATGCTCAAAGAGACCTGGGGACAGCACAAATACAACATGAATTTCAAAGGCGTTGAATGATATACTGCACAGTGGGCTATATGCCCACTGTTTCGGCGTTTACAGGAGAATGTAATGAAGCAGATACTTGAATTCAATCATAAAAGGCTGTGCGGACTGTGGCTGATGTGCATCAGCGGCGTGCTTATACTGTCCGTGATAAGCGGCGGACGATTTCTCGTGAATCCCTTCGTTTTCCTTATAGGGTATTATGCATGCTTTTTCGGCATCAATATGAATAAAAATGTGAGGGAAAAACTGTCACAGGGCAGCATATCAAAGTTCCAGATAAAGATGATATGGTTTTCTATCGCAGCCCTTTTCCTGCTTATGTTCTTCAGCGCAGGACCTTTCATACCCGGTTGGCACTGGCGTCAGATATGGCTGGGGGTACTGCTCGCCACCGCCCTTCATTTCTTTGTATGGGCTGTTATCCACGGAAAGAGCATGATAGTGCTGGGTGTGATATGTTCCCTGATTGCGGCTGTGGGCTATATCTTCGGTGATATACCCATCTGGGCAGTATATACAGCAGATGCTGCTGCAAAGATGATCTGCGGCGTGTATATGTTCAAGTTCTCAAAGCCGTCGAAATATGTACCGAAAGCACTCGGGGAAACAGAAAGAAATCAGGCTTAAGGAGGCGTGTCATGAAACTGCATATCTTCGATCTTGACGGCACACTGGCGGATTCAAATCCCGTATGGGATACAGCCGACAGGGGGCTGGTGCGGAAATATTCCCTTGACCTCACCGAGGAGGAGATATCGTCACTGGCGGCTATGGTCTATGAAGATCTGTATGATTTTCTCGTGAAAAAGGGCTTGCCGGATGTGGGGCTGTCGCGGATAAAGGACGAACTTGATGACATCGCACTGTATGAGTATGAGCACAATGTGCCGCTGAAAAAGGGCGCTAAGGAATATCTTGAAAAGGTGAAGGCAGCGGGGGACAGGGCGGTGCTGCTAACTGCATCCCCGGAACGCCTGTATAATGCGGTGCTCTCCCGGTATGATGCCATGAAATATCTGGATGATGCGTGGTGCACGGATGATCTTCATCTGCCCAAATCCGACAAGCGGGTATTCCTCTATGTGGCATACAAGATGGGTTTTGATCCGTCGGACTGCATCGTGTACGAGGATTCGCAGACGGCTCTGCTATCTGCCATGGATGCGGGGATGCGCGCTGTATGCGTAAGGGATGATTTTTCTTCCCCCACCGAATACAACGCCATAATAAATGATTTTACCGAACTGCTCTGACACAGATTAATACTACAAATAAATCTGAAAAAGCTCACAAAAACTCACAAAAACTCTCAAAAACTCACGAAAATAATATGGATACTGCTGTTTTTCGGAAATTCTCTTGACAAATGGCAAAAAAGCCTGTATAATAGCATTTGTTGTTAATTCATGTAAGAGATATACCGTGTCTTTGTTCACAGCTTGCTTAAAGCGGGAGCCAAGGGCGGATATTGCTACAAAAGGAGATAGAATATGTCAACTTATATGCCCAAAGCTGCCGACATAGAGCGCAAGTGGTATGTTCTTGACGCAGCAGGAAAGCCCCTTGGCCGCGTTGCTGCTCAGGCTGCGACTCTTCTCAGAGGCAAGCACAAGCCCACATTCGCACCCCACGCTGACTGTGGTGACCATGTTATCATCATCAACTGCGCTGAGGCTGTTCTCACCGGCAAGAAGCTCCAGGAGAAGACCTACAAGTGGCACACCGGCTGGATCGGCGGTCTTAAGGAGACCAAGTACAGCGAGATGATGAAGAAGAACCCCGAAAAGGCTATGATGATCGCTGTAAACGGTATGCTCCCCAACAATACCGTAGGCAGAGCGTCCCTCACCCGTTTAAGGGTATATGCAGGCGCAGAGCACAAGCATGAGGCTCAGAAGCCTGAGAACTACGAGATATAAGGAGGGACTAAGACAATGTACGAATCCAAGATACAGGCTTATGCCGGCACAGGAAGAAGAAAGAGCTCCGTTGCAAGAGTAAGAGTTATGCCCGGCTCCGGTAAGATAACCATCAACGGCAGAGACATCGACGATTATTTCGGACTCGAGACTCTCAAGCTCATCGTTCGTCAGCCCCTCGTTCTCACCGAGACTGCTGAGCAGTTCGATATCGCTGCCAACGTAAACGGCGGCGGTGTTACAGGTCAGGCAGGCGCTATCAGACATGGTATCTCCAGAGCGCTCCTCATCTACAATCCCGAGCTCCGTCCCGTTCTCAAGAAGGCCGGTTTCCTCACAAGAGACCCCAGAATGAAGGAAAGAAAGAAATACGGTCTGAAGGCTGCACGTCGTGCTCCCCAGTTCAGCAAGCGTTAAGCATTCTTTC
>JAFPYQ010000134.1 GCA_017394475.1 Oscillospiraceae bacterium
CCCGATGCCTATATCGGCGAGGTGGGTGCGAAGATCATGAGCCTGCAGGATCCCACATCGAAGATGTCCAAATCCGATGCAAATCCCAATTCCTGCATATTCATCCTTGAGGATAAGGATACCATCATCCGCAAGTTCAAGCGCGCCGTTACCGATTCCGATACCTGTGTCCACTTTGCCGAGGGCAAGGATGGCATAAACAACCTTATGACCATTTATTCCTGCGTGACGGGCAAGAGCTTTGATGAGACCGAGCGTGAATTTGAAGGCAAGGGCTACGGCGATTTCAAGCTTGCCGTAGGTGAGGCTGTGGCAGATCACCTTGCACCTGTAAGGGACGAGTTCGACAGACTTATGAAGGATAAGGAATATATAAAGAAATGCTATACCGAGGGCGCCCAGAGAGCTGAACGCCTTGCGTACAGAACACTTTCAAAGGCTTATCGGAAGGTAGGCTTCGTGGATCTTAAGTGACCGCAGTTGTCGGATATGTGAGCCGCATCGTCTTAAACGGAGGTCGATATATATGCCGTCTAATAACACTCAGAACCGTTATCCCGCACAAAACACTCCCAGGAGCGCTCCTCAGAGAAGGGGACTGCCCGCTGTGCCGGGAATGGGCGGTGCTGTCGTCGTCGCTTCACTGATACTCGGGATATGCCTTATCATTGCAGGTTCATCCGTCAGTGGGTCGGTAAAAAAGCTCACCTCTGCAGTGGAGGCTCAGAAGTTCGGCTCCTCATTCTCAGCACCATCCGACATAACAGTGTACAACACCGCGCCCAAGCAGTATTTTACCGAGACAGAGGCTGCGGATTATCTCAATGTTACGGCGGATGATATAAAGAATGCTATAAAGAGCGGCGATATCGACGAGTATATCAAGACGAAGAACGGCTATTCCATATCAAAGGATGAACTGGATTCCTATTTTGAAAATGCTGCATACAACAGAATGGTAAAGGAAAACAGCAGTGATTCCTGATGAAAAGACGGCATATGGCGGCATACGGCAGCAGTCCGTATGCTGCCTTTATAATATAACTTTATAATATAAAGAATATAAAGGAATATGGAGCTTGACAATGAAAGAGATCTTTGAAAGAAGAAGTATAAGAAAATACAAAGACATTCCTGTTGAAAAGGAAAAGGTACTGAAGATACTGGAAGCTGCGAGAAATGCTCCGTCGGCAAAGAACAGGCAGCCCTGGAAATTCATCGTGTTGACGGATAATGCGAAAAGGGAGTTCCTTGACAGGATGGAGCAGGGGATAGAAAGGGAAAAGTCAGCCCCCGCCCTGCCCGGTTCTGCAAAAGGCATCACAGATGCGGTGAACACTCTGCGCATAATGCGGCAGGCGCCTGTCCTGATAGTCATACTGAACACCAACGGCACTTCCTTCTTTGACCCTGTGGATGCAGATGGCAGGATGACCGAGATATGCGATACCCTGTCCATAGGGGCAGCGGTAGAGAATATGCTGCTTGAAGCCCATTCGCTGGGATTCGGTACTTTGTGGATAGCAAATACCTGCTATGCCTATAAGGAGCTCACAGAGCATCTTGATACCGACAGTCAGCTGGTAGGGGCGGTGGCTCTGGGATATGCCGATGAGAGCCCGTCTGCCAGACCCCGCAGGAGCCTTGAAGAAATAACAGAATTTCGTTCCTGAAAGCAAATTGTAAAAAATCTGTAAGCCCTTGACAAGTATTTTCAGATATGTTATACTGTGTTTGTTTGGTGGGGAAGGCATTCCCTGCTGTAAAAAAATGAAAAAGATAAGAAAACGACCGGTATGAAGAAAAGGAGACCAGTATGAGCGTTAAGGTAGTCAATGGCGTGTCAATGCCCAATATCCCCTGGATGAATAAGCCTGAGGGCTGCAGAGATGTAGTATGGCGCTACGATGCAAATCCCATAATAAAGAGAGACCAGATAATGGTCAAGAAGGCTAACGGTTACAGAGAGCCCTCCAATTCGATCTTCAACAGCTCCGTCGTTCCTTTTGAGAACGGGGACTATAAATTTGCAGGCGTTTTCAGAGTAGATGACAGGGAGAGGAATATGGAGCTCCATGTCGGTTTCTCTGTTGACGGCATCAAGTGGGACATCGAGGAGGAGCGCATCCATTTCGAGTGCGATATCCCCGAGGTGGCAACATGGCAGTACGGCTATGACCCAAGAGTCTGCAAGCTCGAAGACAAGTACATCGTTACATGGTGCAACGCCTACGGCTGGAAGCCAACTATCGGCATTGCATACACCTATGATTTCAAGACCTTCACACAGCTTGAAAATGCTTATCTTCCCTTCAACAGGAACGGCGTTATGTTCCCCCGCAAGATAGGCGATTATTATATGATGATGAGCCGTCCTTCCGACAGCGGTCATACTCCTTTCGGCGATATGTTCATCAGCCAGTCCCCCGACCTTACATTCTGGGGCAAGCACAGGCATGTTATGGGTCCCTCAAAGGGCTGGGAGTCCACTAAGATGGGTGCAGGTCCTATCCCCATAGAGACTGACAGAGGCTGACTCATTTTCTATCACGGTGTTCTCACATCCTGCAACGGCTATGTATATTCCTTCTCTGCAGCTCTCCTTGACAAGGATGAGCCCTGGAAGGTACTAAAGAGAGGCGCATCCTATCTCCTCAGCCCTCAGGAATACTATGAGCTGGTAGGCGATACAGATGCAGTAACATTTCCCTGTGCAAATCTCGTTGATGCAGATACAGGCAGGATATGCATCTATTATGGTTGTGCAGATACATGCACATCTCTGGCATTCACTACTGTTGATGCTGTCATGGATTTCCTTGACAACAACTCACAGGTCTGATACTTGATATAGAAATATCACGCCATAGTATTTCTGATGTTAATTCAGAAGTGCTATGGCGTTTTTATTGACCGTATAAAACAATGCCACGAAGCATTCTGAAACGCTTCGTGGCATTATTTCTGTATGGGTACCCATCTTATCTGCAGTGGTGTATGCTTTTGTATTCATTTTCATTTCATTTCTTTTTTGAAAACTCTTTACATCAGAATGAATAAATGGTATAATAGTAAAAGTTCATTTGATGGAGCATTACATCACACCATCCCGAAAGGAAATGCCATGAAGCACAGAACAGCGACTCTTCTGCTGTGTACAGCGTTGCTGCTGTCCTCATGCAGCAGTACATCCGGCAGACAGGCAGCAGATGATATACAGAACAGTGATACTTCGGTCATCACCGATGAGACCGATGTGACAGAGGAAAGCCGGACACAGATAACTTCGGAAACGACAGTAAGTGAGAGCGCTGCTGCCGAAACTTTGGTGCAGACAACAAAAAAAGGCAGTGAGGACGAGCCTGCGGAAGAAGAAGCGGTCAGAAAGGAAGATACTCTGTACCTCAACGAGGAGGCACTGTCCGAAAAAGACAGTGAACGCATCAGAACACTGCTTGATGAGATATGCAGGCAGGAGGATATTGAGGTGATAAGCCCATCCCCCGTAAAGACCTACTATACCATAAGGGACGTATACAGCGAGATCACTGCGGGAAAATGTATCGGGAAATATGAGAAGTACCTGTCCGTGAACGGCAGCTTCTACCCGTGGAACGATGAGCTCGATACACTGGTGAACGGCCTTTTGTCCGATCCAGATGATGATGAGTCAGCATCTGTCGAGGAAAGGATGTACACCTATACTCTGGAATGTGCCGAGCCTCATAAGGATGAAGAATACATCGTCATAGGCGAAGACCTTGCAAAACAGTGGCTGGATTCCCTCAGGGATGAAGAGGGAAAATATCACCTCGGTTCATATAAAATGACGGCAGGCGAGCTCTGGGGCAAGGGGATAGTCGGCGGCGGACGCGAATTCTGCGTGGAGTGCTGGTTCGATGTTTCCGATACCGGTAAGGACAGCGTGTTCTTACAGCCGGAGGATTCAGGCTACAATACATTTTATCACTATTATCAGGGATCGGGGATGTATATCCGCTGCCGCTGGGAAAACGGCACTGCGAGGATAGTCGATCATACGGAACTGTTCCTTGCAGACCTTGCGGATGATCTGAACGGTATTACGGAGGATAATCATTCGGGCTATGACACTTTCTTTGATTTTTACAATGACAAAGAAGCGGTAGAGAAGGTCAATAATCAGATACGCTGCGAAAGAAGAAATCTTGTGGCACAAAGCCCTATAATGCTTGCTGACGGAAGATTTTCGGGAGTGGGTATCTACCCCAGAGAGTACGAATACTCTGTCGAAAAAGACGGGAAGCTGCTGGGGGTTTACGATAATGCATACTACAATGAATACGGGGAAAAATATTCTTCACCCGTTGATTACAAGGATGCCAGCGGAGCATGCACAGAACTGTACAGCGAACACTTTGAACTGATCTTCGATGATTACAACTGCGACGGCAACCCCGAGTTCGCATTGAAGCAGGACTATGAGGATGAGAGCGAAAAGGGAGCGCGGTATGAGGTGCGCTGCATGTCCAACGACCAGACTCCCAGGGATACCCGCTTTGATTTCTTTATGGCAGGACGGACGGATGAATGTATCCGCCTGCAGCATATCGGCAGCGGAACGGGAGAAACAGGCTATGTAAGATGGGTCTATGACGAAAACGGCAAAATGATCCCGTCTGTTGAAGTGGATGACTATCGGATGTATTCCCAGAGATATTATCTGCCCCCATCCCTGAGAGGATATGACGATGAAAAGCAGATAATATGCTATTTCTGGAACAATACCGACAAGCCCGTCACCACCGGAACTGTCTACACTGTTGAGGATAAGAACGGCAATGTCATCTCAAAGGGCAAAATAGCCGCTCCCGCAAAGGCAGAGCCTTACAGGGAAACAGAGATAACCTTTGATGCAGATACTTCAGCGCTTCATACAGGGGAGTACAGAATAGGCCTTGACTGCGGGAACAGCAAGGTATACGGCGGCTTCTACATCATAGAAAAGGGCGTATCCATCAGCATCGAAGCCGATGACAGCAAGCCTGTTTCGGGGC
>JAFPYQ010000135.1 GCA_017394475.1 Oscillospiraceae bacterium
ATCCCGAGATCAATAAAGAGTTCACTCTGGAGTTGCTCATCCGATTGAATATGCTTACGAAGGATGAACTCCTTCAGCTTCCTCATGATTTTCTGACAGAGCTTCAGGAGTATATCGGGACCGGCATTTTGCCGCCCGTACTTGAAAAAAATCTTAAGTCCATAAGGTGATATTATGATAGAAACATTCAGAAAAAAAGCCGATGAATACCTTGACAGTGCAGTTATGCTGCTGTCACAGCTTATCTCATTTCCAAGCGTGATGGGGGAGCCTTCCGAGAGCGCACCTTTCGGCAAGGGATGTGCTGATGTGGTGAAATTCGTTCAGGAGAGCTTTGAGGATGAATTCGTTACGAAGAATTTCGACAATTATTGTGTTACGCTGTCATTCAATAATGAGCCTGCAGAACTGGGCATACTGGCTCATCTTGATGTAGTCCCGGTGGAGGGGCAGAAATGGTCATCCGATCCCTTTACAGCGGATATCAGAGACGGCCGCATTTACGGCAGAGGTTCCATAGATGACAAGGGACCCGCTGCTGCCTGCATCACAGCCATGAGGATAATCCGCGACATGGGACTGCCCATAAAGCGCAACTGCCGCCTTATCCTGGGCAGCAATGAGGAAAACGGCTCTGCGGATATGGAGTATTATCTGAAAAAGGAACCATTCCCGCCGATGCTGTTCACTCCCGACGGTGAATTCCCCATAATATCGGTGGAAAAGGGAAAGATACGCTGCGGATATTCGGGAAAATACACTGATGATACTATCATCTCCCTTAAGGGAGGAAGTGTGGTGAATGCAGTTCCCGAAAGAGCTGAGGCTGTGCTTGATATATCCATGAAGGAACACACCGAAAAGCTGCCAGTATTTGACGGTGTGGAGATACACCGGGAGATAAAAGACAACACTGTTGTGATCACTGCTGTGGGTAAGGGCGTTCATGCATCTACTCCGGAAGGGGGCAAAAATGCCCTTACAGCATTGCTCGAACTGCTGTCATCACTGCCTTTAAAGGGTGAACTATCGGATAAGGTGAAGCTTCTCAGTTCAATGTATCCCTATGGTGAGACCGATGGTGCATCTGCCGGGATAAAATGCTCGGATGAACGTTCGGGAGCCCTTACCTCGGTACTCTCCTTCGCTGACTGTAAAAACGGCAGCTTTGATTTTCAGACCGATACCAGATTCCCTGTGTCCAAGACCTCGGAACAGATCATCAACGCCCTTGAAAAGAGGCATGGTGCCCCCGTGGATATCGCAATAAAGAGCGAGCCTCACTGTGCGGATGAAGATTCGGAAATGGTGAAGACACTGTTGAAGGTATATGAGGAATGTACCGGAGAAAAGGGGAAATGCCTTGCCATTGGCGGCAGCACCTATGTACATGAGACCACGAACGGCGTTGCATTCGGCGCAGAGTGGGATTATAAAAACAATATGCATGGTGCAGATGAATTTATCGGCATAGAAGAGCTGAAAAAGGATATCTTCGTATACACCGATGCGATATACAGACTTTGTTGTGAATAATGGCAAGTATAATGATACAAGGCACCATGTCGGGGGTGGGAAAGAGCCTTCTCACCGCCGCATTGTGCAGGATATTATCCGATGACGGCTACAAAGTGGCGCCATTTAAATCCCAGAACATGGCGCTCAATTCCTATGTGACTCCCGATGGCTTTGAGATAGGCAGGGCACAGGCTCTGCAGGCGGCTGCGTGTCGCTGTGAGCCGTCTGTGCTCCATAATCCCATACTGCTCAAACCCACTGCCGATCATGTTTCACAGGTCATACTCCACGGCGAGGTGCTGTCGGACATGACCGCAAGGGATTATTTCAAAAAGCGCAGGGAATTCATGCCCGAGATAATGGCATCCTTTGAAAGGTTGTCCCGTGAAAATGATGTGGTGGTCATAGAGGGCGCAGGCAGCCCTGTGGAACTGAATCTGAACCGTGATGACATCGTCAACATGGGTCTTGCCAAAGAAACCGGCTCTCCCGTGGTACTTGTGGGGGATATAGACCCCGGCGGGATATTCGCACAGATGCTTGGAACTCTTGATCTTCTGGAGGAAAACAGGCACAGAGTAAAGGCTCTTATCGTCAATAAATTCCGCGGTGACAGGCGGCTGTTCGATGACGGCGTGAAGATACTGGAGGAACGGGGAAAGGTGCCTGTTGCCGGAGTTATACCCTATTTCAGGAACACTCTTGACGAGGAGGACAGCCTTACTTCCCGTTTCAGCGCAAGAAATGATGCCCCTGTGAAAATAGCTGTGATACACCTGCCTCATATCTCGAATTTTACCGATGTGGATGTTTTCCGCGAATATGATGAGGCGGATGTTTTCTTTGCCCACAAACCCGAAGACCTTGAAAATGCGGATATGATAATAATTCCCGGAAGCAAGTCGGTCATATCCGATATGGAGTATCTTGAAAG
>JAFPYQ010000136.1 GCA_017394475.1 Oscillospiraceae bacterium
CTTTGACCTTATACTCGTTTCACCGCTGCAGAGAGCTCAGCAGACAGCCGCCCGTGTGGCGGCGGTGACTGGTATGGAGCCTGTTACGGAAAAACGCCTCCGCGAATGTGACTACGGGGATTTTGAGGGAAAGCACCGCCTTACGGAAGGCTATATGGAAGCAAAGCTGGATTTCCCGCACCGCTTTCCAAACGGCGAATCAGCCTTTGATCTGGCTGCACGCACCTATGGGCTGATAGACGAGGTATATACAAAATACCCCCACGGCACGGTGCTTTTTGTGTGCCACGGGGGTATATGCCGCATCATCGAATCCTTTGCATCGAATTTTACCGCGAAGGATTATGAGAATTTCTATATGGGCAACTGTGAACTGCGCTTTGTTGAGATAAACAGGCAGATAGCTCACTGACGGCAGATAGATCAATAGGGGTATTCTATCTTCAGTGTCTTGTAGTCGAACTCCACACCATCGGAAAGGGTTATTTTCAGCTTCTGGTCGGCTGTGAAACCTATGGTCTCACCGTCTTTTAATGTCGCATCCTCACCGATGACATAGCCTGTGATACCGGTAAGAAAATCCAGCAGCTTTGAAGGATTTGTGGTGTATCCGATCACTTCTATCTCATACTTGCCGAAATTTTCAAGACCCATGGTGTATCCGTTGAATTTTCCATTGCCCGCATTGGTAAGACCTATCCATACAAGGTCGAGTATGGGCAACTGGCGTTCCTTGATGGACTGAGCCATTTCGGAATACATCCGGGACTGGTATACGATACCGTTGGTGTATATGCCTATGGTATCATCATCTATGGCACTGTCGCATACCTTTACGAAGGTGAGGGCACTTTCGAGCTTATCCTCTCCGCCCATAACGGAGACCACTATCTGTGCGGTGTGCTGTGAGACCTGATCGACTGCATCCCGCCACATAAAGTTGAAAGCGGCATTATCCTCTGCCTCATGCTCGGGCACGGGAGCGGGTATGAATGCCAGAGAGATATGCATTGAGTCGTGTTCGAACACGAATATGTTTTCGTCCCCTTTTGCATTTGTCAGGTCTTTGGGCTCAATATTCCAGTTATCTCTGAGACGCTTGAAGAACGAGTCCTTATCCCATGACCTATGTTTCAGCAGTACAAATCCGAGAAATCTTCCTGTTTCGTTGTTGTTCATGATCGTCTCCTTCTGATGAATTACGAATGTTTTGCCCCTGATGAGGGGCTTTTTCTGTTAAGTGCATTTTCTATATTTTCGATAATACCCGGTACGGTGAATTCTTTTCCGTTCAAATATGCAAGCTCGCTGTCATCGGCAAAGGAAAAGACCAGCTTATAGGAGAAAAGCAGCTGCTTTGACACTCCTGCGGCTCTGTTCTTTCGCTCATTGCCGTATTTTCCGTCGCCTACCATGGGACAGCCGATATGCGCCATGTGTGCTCTTATCTGATGTGTCCTTCCCGTAAGCAGTTTTATTTCAAGTATAGTGTGATCCCCTGCCCTTTTTACCACCTTGTAATGGGTGCGTATCTCCTTGTTGGCAGGGGTGCTTTTATCCTGCACGAATACCCTGTTGTTGCTGCTGTCTTTGTAAAGCCAGTTCACAAGAGTATCTTCGGTTTCAGGGGGGCAGCCGTAAACGGCACAAAGATAGTATTTGTCGATAGTCCTGTCTTTTATCGCCTGTGATATCAGCCGAAGTGAAACAGCGTTCTTTGCGGCGATGACTATGCCGCCGGTGTTGCGGTCGAGCCTGTTGCACAGAGCAGGGGCAAAGGAGTTTTCAATCTGTGGGTCATACTCCCCTTTTCTGTAGAGATATGCTTTCAGGCGATTTGCCAGATTATCCGCTGTATTTTCGTTGTCCTCATGTACAACGAGCCCCTGAGGTTTGTTGATGAGGATGATATTTTTATCCTCATATATAACATGGATATCATCGGATATTCTGTCAAGATCTGGAGCCTGCCCACTTTCAAACATATCATCGGGAAGATATATCTCCAGTACATCCCCCTCAGACAGCCTGTCAGAGATCTCGCAGCGCTTGCGGTTTAGCTTGATGTCCTTTTTCCGTATAGCCTTGTACAGTGCGGACTTAGGCATAGCGGGGCATGCCTTGGTGATGAACTTATCCACCCGCTGTCCCGCATCATTTGAGTTTATCACAAATCTTTTCATGCGTTTTTACAGGATTTCCCCCGCAAAAGCGGGGGAATTTATCATACAGGTATTTTTCCGTTGAGCTTGTCGAGTATCACAGGCAACTCACTGTCTATCCTGTCATTATCTATCTGGCAGGTGCCTGCGTTTGCATGACCGCCGCCGCCGTAGGTAAGGCACAGTTCACCGATATTGAAATCAGAGTTTCTGTTTATTATGGATTTGCCTATCATAACAGCCGTATTCTGCTCGCGGAAGCCCCATGCCACATGGACGGACAGCTCAGTTTCCGGCCACATCGCATAGACCATGAAACGGTTGCCTGCATATATGACCTCCTCATTGCGAAGATCTATAACAGCTACCTTGCCCTCTATCCTTGTGATGCGCTTTAGCTGTTCCCTGAAAAGCTCCTGCTGTTCAAAATACAGATCAACACGCTCTTTTACGTCGGGGAGCTTAAGAACATCATCTATGCTGTGATCCACACAATAGCTTATGAGCTCCATCATAAGATCATAGTTGGATATACGGAAATCATGGAACCTGCCCAGACCTGTTCTTGCATCCATGATGAAATTCATCAGGACCCATCCTTTGGGATGGAGTATCTCATTTTCGGTGAAATCAGCGCTGTCGCCCTTGTCAACTGCGGTCATTATCTCCTCGGAGACGTTCTTGAACCTGTCAGCGCCGCCGTAATAATCATATACTACTCTTGCTGCTGATTTTGCAGTGCCGTCGATGATATATTTTCCCTCATAATCCTCGCGCCTGTTCCTGATAAGCTCACTCTCATGATGATCAAAGGCGAGACCTACCCTCTTGTCAAAGGGAAGGTTAGTGGTTATGTCATTTTCTGAAAGGTCTACTTTTCCATCCTGAACATCCTTTGGATGGACGAATTTTATCTCATCTATCATGTCAAGCTCTTTGAGCAGCATAGCGCATACAAGTCCGTCAAAATCACTTCTTGTAACAAGCCTTTTCATAATTTCCTCCCATCATTGTCATAACGGCCCATGGATCATCTTTTTACGAATGTCATATCTTGGTGATATCCACCATTTCAACATCTTCGATATTCTTGCCCATAGCAAGTATATCAGCAACAGCATTTGCGGTATCTATCGCAGTAAGGCAGCATATCGAGCGCTCAACGGTCTTGCGGCGGATCTTCACACTGTCATACTGCGGGATACGTCCCCTTGATGATGTGGAGATGACATAATCTATCTTTCCGCTGTCAAGGAGCGTCATTACGTTGGGCTTTTCTTCGCTTGCCTTGCGCACCATATTGGTAGGTATCATATTCCTGTTGAGAACGGATGCTGTGCCGCTTGTGGCATACAGGTCAAAGCCCAGTCTTTCAAACTTTTCGGCTACATACAGTATTTCCTGCTTATCGGTATCACGCACTGTTATCAGCACGCCGCCCTTTTTCTTCATATTGTAGCCCGCTCCCGTAAGTCCCTTGAAAAGTGCATCCTCAAAGGTCTTTGCGATGCCGAGACATTCACCTGTGGATTTCATCTCGGGACCCAGTGCCGTATCAACGTCATGGAGCTTTTCAAAGCTGAATACAGGGACTTTTACCGCAATATAATTAGCCTCTTTGTAAAGCCCGCTGTCATAGCCCTGAGAACCCAGTGTCTCCCCCACCATGATCTTTGTGGCGATATCCACCATAGGCACGCCTGTTACCTTTGAGATATAGGGCACTGTTCTTGAAGAACGGGGATTTACCTCTATTACATAGACCTCATTGTTATACACAACATACTGTATATTCACAAGGCCGATGACATTCAGAGCCTTTGCAAGGCGCTTGGTATACTCTATGATAGTCGCGCGCACCTTTTTGGTAAGGGTAAGAGCGGGATAGACCGAGATAGAGTCGCCGGAATGGACACCTGCTCTTTCGATATGCTCCATGATGCCGGGGATAAGGAAATCCCTGCCGTCGCATATCGCATCCACTTCCACTTCCTTGCCCATCATATACTTATCTATGAGCACGGGGTTTTCAAGTCCGCCTGATGCGATTATCGCCATATATTCTATGATATCGCTGTCGGAATGGGCGATTATCATGTTCTGACCGCCAAGCACATAGGAGGGACGCATGAGTACGGGATAACCCAGATCATTTGCGGCTTTTATAGCCTCTTCCGTGTTCATCACAGTGTGGCCTGCGGGACGGGGTATACCGCACTGAGAAAGGAGCTCATCGAATCTTTCCCTGTCCTCTGCGGCATCTATGCTGTCGGGAGATGTACCCAGGATCCGAACACCCATCTCGCTGAGATAACGTGTGAGCTTGATGGCGGTCTGTCCGCCGAACTGTACCACGGCACCGTAGGGCTTCTCAGTTTCTATTATAGACCTTACGTCTTCTTTTGTCAAGGGATCAAAATATAGTCTGTCTCCCGTATCGAAATCAGTCGATACCGTTTCTGGGTTGTTGTTGCAGATAACTGCCTCGTAACCCATTTCTTTGAGTGCCCATACACAATGAACGGAGCAATAGTCAAATTCTATGCCCTGTCCTATCCTGATAGGTCCGGATCCGAATACGATGACACGCTTCTTGCCTGTGTCATGCTCCTCTATGAACTCTGCGGCCTCATTTTCCTCATCAAAAGTGGAATAGAAATAGGGCGTTTCTGCCGCAAATTCTCCTGCACAGGTATCGACCATCTTGTAGACAGCGCTTCGGGGATTCTTTATCTTCTGGCCGCTTATTTCTTCTATCGTTGAGTCAAGATAGCCGTATTTCTTTGCTGTGAGATATTTCTCATCGGTGAGCTCGCCCTGTGAAAGCTCTTTTTCAAGCTCACAGAGGTTTTTCAGTTTGGAAAGGAACCACTCATCGATCATGGTTATACGGTGGATCTCATCTATGGAAACTCCCCTTTTCAGGTTCTCAAATACCACGAAGGAGCGTATATCATCCACATTACTGAGCATTTTGAAGAGCTCTTCATCGCTCTTTCCCTTGAGGCTCTTCATATTCATGGAATCAAGTCCCAGCTCTATTGAGCGGACCGCTTTCATCAGAGCATGCTCAAAGGATGTTCCTATGGCCATGACCTCGCCAGTGGCCATCATCTGGGTGCCAAGTGTCCTTTTGGCATAGACGAATTTATCAAAGGGCCATTTCGGGAATTTTACGACTACATAGTCAAGAGCTGGTTCAAAGCAGGCATAGGTCTTTCCGGTAACAGAATTGATTATCTCATCAAGGGTGTAGCCCACTGCTATCTTGGCAGCTACTTTTGCAATGGGATAGCCCGTTGCCTTTGATGCCAGTGCCGAAGAACGCGATACTCTGGGGTTTACTTCTATTACCGCATATTCAAAGGATTCGGGATGCAGTGCGAACTGACAGTTGCAGCCGCCCTCGACTTTCAGTTCGGAAATAATATTGAGTGCGGCAGTACGGAGCATCTGATATTCCTTATCCGCAAGGGTCACAGCAGGAGCCACTACTATGGAATCTCCCGTGTGTACGCCTACGGGGTCGAAATTTTCCATAGAGCAGACTGTTATCACATTTCCCTTTGAGTCACGGATAACTTCAAATTCTATCTCTTTCCAGCCGCTGATGCATTTTTCAACAAGTATCTGTGTTATGGGAGAAAGGCGCAGGCCGTTGGTGGCGATATCCGCAAGTTCTTCTTTATTGTAGGCGATGCCGCCGCCTGTGCCGCCGAGCGTGAATGCAGGACGGACAATGACAGGGTATGTTATGATCTCGGCAAAATCAAGGGCATCCTCCACAGTTTCCACTACCTTAGAGGGGATCACGGGCTCGCCTATCTTTTCCATAGTATCCTTGAAGGCCTGCCTGTCCTCTGCCTTATGGATAGTTTCAGGATCGGCCCCCAGCAGCTTTACATGGTTTTCTTCAAGGAAGCCGCATTCAGCCAGCTGCATGGAAAGAGTAAGGCCTGTCTGTCCGCCCAGGGTAGAGAGCAGGGAATCGGGACGCTCTTTCTTGATGATCTTCTTTACCACCTCAAGTGTAAGCGGTTCGATATATACCTTATCCGCCATAGCCTTGTCGGTCATTATCGTGGCGGGATTGGAATTTATAAGGACTACCTCAAGTCCCTCGGCTTTGAGGGCTCTGCACGCCTGAGTGCCTGCATAGTCAAATTCCGCTGCCTGCCCTATGACGATAGGACCCGAGCCAATTACAAGAACCTTGCGTATATCACTTTTCAGTGGCATTTTGATCACCTTTTTTGTATAAAAATGTTGTTACAGACCGAACATAGGATAGCTGCTATCCTTCACTCACATCATATCTATGAATTCATCGAAAAGGTATGATGTATCATGGGGACCGCCGCAGGCCTCGGGATGGAACTGTACGGTAAAGCACCTGAAATCCTTGTAGCGTATGCCCTCACAGGTATGGTCATTTGAATTGAAGTGTGAAACATATCCCACATTATCGGGAAGACTGTCATTTATGACCGCATATCCGTGATTCTGTGATGTGACGAAGGTACGTCCCAGATCCACATCAAGGACAGGCTGATTGGCACCTCTGTGACCGTATTTGAGCTTTTCAGTCTTAGCACCGTTGGCAAGAGCCATGAGCTGATGACCCAGACAGATGCCGAAAACAGGTATGTCAAGATCGCGGATAGCTTTCAGGTTCTCGATGACCTGTGTATTTTCTGCAGGGTCGCCAGGGCCGTTTGAAAGCATTATCCCGTCAGGGGCTATCTCCTTTATCCTTTCGGGTGATGTATCCGCGGGAACAACAATGACTGTGCATCCTCTTTTCATAAGCTCTCTGCGGATATTGTGCTTGTATCCGAAATCGAGCAGAGCCACACGGTAATTCTCGTTTTCTGCACAGAAGATCTCTTCACTGCTGCAGGTGACGCTCTTTACCGCATTTTCCACTTTGAATGATGTTATCCTGTTCATCAGCTTTTCGTGTACAGCGCTGTCATGAACATCCTCGTTTGTGATGCATCCGTTCATAACGCCTGTTTCACGGATCTTTCTGGTGAGCCTGCGGGTATCTACCGAATGGATACCTATAACATTATGCCTGATAAGGAAATCGTTGATATTTCCCTCACAGCGGAAATTTGAAGGAGACTGACAGTATTCGCGGACTATATAGCCGTTGAGATACACGCCCTTTGATTCATAGTCGGTCTCATTGACACCATAGTTGCCTATAAGGGGAAAGGTCTGAGTGACGAGCTGACCGTAATAGCTGGGGTCAGTAAGGGTCTCCTCATACCCTGTCATACCTGTGGCAAAAACAGCCTCGCCTATGGCTGTGCCTGTCTTGCCGAAGCTGCGCCCTTCAAAAATACTTCCGTCTGCTAAAAGGATATAAGCCTTTTCGCCTGAAAAAATAGACATCATTATCACCCTTATCAGTGAGATTTATTACTTGCCAAGTGCATTGTTGAGGTCGTCCTTCATCCGCAGGGCTTCTCTCCTTGCGGCAAGGGCGAAATCATGCTCATCACATTCCTCTTTCTTGTATGCGCACATGATAGCTCTTGAAGAATTGACTATCGCGCCGCTGCCGTTCTCATCAAAGCCCATAGCAGCACCTTCTGCCCCGCCGCCCTGAGCACCGTAGCCCGGAATGAGGAAGAATGTATGGGGGAGCTTTCCTCTGAGTTCCTTCAGCTGTTCGGGATATGTGGCACCAACTACCGCACCGACCTGTGAGTAGCCGTTCTCGCCCATATAGGCGCTGCCCCATTTTTCACACATATCGCCCATAGTCTCATAGACGGTCTTGCCGTCGCAGAGCCTTCTGTCCTGCAGCTCTCCCGAAGACTTGTTGGAGGTCTTGACGAGAGCGAAGATCATGCCGCCTGTTTCAAGTGCGGGCTTGATGCCGTCGGTGCCGAGATATCCGTTCACGGTGAGGGCATCAGCTCCGAATGCCTGCTGTATATCGC
>JAFPYQ010000137.1 GCA_017394475.1 Oscillospiraceae bacterium
ATCACTGTTTTTTGTCTTTTCGATAACATAATCCGTGAGCTTGCTTGTGTAGCACACATAGCCCTTGAGCATAGGCACCTTAACATCCTCGCCCGGACGGATAAAGCCCACGATCTTTATGTCTGTACCTATATCTTCAGAACCAAAGAGGTAATCAAGACCTGTCTGTGTAGCAGTAATATCATTGAAGCCCTTTCCTGTGGGATTCTTCTGGTAGTACTCGCAGGGAAGTATCATCTTGAACTTCTTGTTTGTTATCTCATCGATATTCCACTCAGTCTGACCATAATCAGTTATCTCCTGATTGCTCATTACAGCCTTAAGCTTCTCACTGAAGCCCTCCTGATCCTTGAGGCCCATAGCGTAAACGATGATATCGGGAAGCTCGTTGTTTCTTGTAAGGACCACAACAGCCTCATCGTAATTCTCGGGCCATCTGCCGTTTACGACCTCATACTGCTCCTTGATAATATCGCTTACAGGCTCTCCGTTCTCGCCTGCCAGCATTTCCTCCATGACATTGAGTCCGAAAGCCTGCATCTCCATGCCTGCCATAGGATTGTTCATGGTAGTAGCCATAATGTCGGAATCGCTCATTCCCAAAGCCTTGCTGTACATGTCCATGAAGTCAACCTTGATGATCTCACCTGACGGCGACTTGGTAAAGACAGGCATCTTAACGTCGTATCTGTAGCCAATGGCAGTTGACTTTTCCTTTATAACACTGTCTGTATCAAGGAAGCTCTTGAAGTCCTTCATATTGTTTATCTGCTTTGCAGAGGCATTGAAGGAGTTGAACATATCATAGACCTGTGTATTTGCATACACCATGTCCTCCTTGAACTCGCGGTTCTCATACTCCTGCTGTTTGTCCATCAGCGCCTCTATCATACCCGAAGTATCTGTATTTTCACGCATGATCTCCAGCGGATACGATGAAAGGGTTTCCTCCTGAACATTGTCGATATACTCATTTATACCTGTTGCAAGTGAAAGGATCAGTGCAATACCGATGATACCGATCGAGACTGCAAAGGCAGTGAGGATAGTTCTTCCCTTTTTTGTGAGAAGGTTATTGAGTGAAAGCGTAACTGCTGTGCCGAACGACATGGATACGCGCTTTTTCTTCTCTGTTTTATCCTTTTTTTCAGCCTTTTCCTTTTTCTTCTTTGCCTTCTTTTCCTTTTCAGCATCGAAGGGCGAACTGTCACCTGTTAGCTTTCCGTCCTTGATCTTTATGATACGTGTGGCATACTGTTCAGCAAGCTCAGGGTTATGAGTTACCATTATAACCAGTTTATCCCTTGCGATCTCCTTGAGAAGCTCCATTACCTGTATGGAGGTCTCGGAGTCAAGAGCACCTGTCGGCTCATCTGCGAGAAGAATATCCGGATCATTGATAAGCGCACGTGCAATAGCTACGCGCTGCATCTGACCTCCCGACATCTGATTCGGTTTCTTGTGGATCTGATCTCCCAGACCTACCTTTTCGAGAGCCTCCTTGGCACGCTTGCGGCGCTCGGACTTGGATACGCCCGAGATAGTAAGAGCAAGCTCAACGTTTGCCAGAACTGTCTGATGCGGTATAAGGTTATAGCTTTGAAAAATAAAACCGATGGAGTGATTTCTGTAAGCGTCCCAGTCTCTGTCCTTGTACTCCTTGGTGGA
>JAFPYQ010000138.1 GCA_017394475.1 Oscillospiraceae bacterium
CAAAGGCCTCATATACAGGGGCGAAAGGCTCATAAACTGGTGTCCCTGCTGCAAGACAGCGCTTTCTGATGCAGAGGTAATATACAGCGAGCAGGCGGGCCATTTCTGGCACCTGCGCTACCCCCTCAAGGACGGCAGCGGCTATGTTGAGCTCGCCACCACCCGTCCCGAGACCCTCCTGGGCGATACCGCAGTAGCAGTGAACCCCGAGGATGAGCGCTACAAGGATATCGTAGGGAAGACTCTCATTCTCCCTCTGGTTGGCCGTGAGATACCCGTTGTTGCCGATGAATACGTTGAGAAGGATTTCGGTACAGGCGTAGTTAAGATAACTCCCGCCCATGACCCCAACGACTTCGAGGTAGGTCAGCGTCATGACCTGCCCGTTATCAACGTTATGACCGAGGATGCCCGCATAACAGACGATTATCCTGCTTATGCAGGAATGGATCGCTACGAGGCAAGAAAGAAGATCGTAGAGGATCTGGAAAAGGGCGGATTCCTTGTAAAGACAGAGGACTATTCCCACAATGTAGGCAGCTGCCAGCGCTGCTCCACCACAGTCGAGCCCAGAGTATCAACTCAGTGGTTCGTTCGCATGAAGGAACTGGCTCAGCCCGCTATAGATGCTGTAAAGAACGGCGAAACACGCTTCGTTCCCGCCCGCTTTGACAAGATATACTTCAACTGGCTGGAAAATATCCGTGACTGGTGCATCTCCCGTCAGATCTGGTGGGGCCATCGTATACCCGCATTCTACTGCGACGACTGCGGCAAGACCGTTGTTACAAAGGAAAGCTCTGCCAAGTGCCCCTGCTGCGGCAAGGAGATGAGGCAGGATCCCGATACCCTGGATACATGGTTCTCCTCTGCGCTGTGGCCTTTCTCCACACTCGGCTGGCCCGATACGGAAAGTGAGGATTTCAAATACTTCTTCCCCACCAATACCCTTGTAACAGGCTATGACATCATCTTCTTCTGGGTAATAAGGATGATGTTCTCCTCACTGGAAAATACAGGCAAGGTACCATTTGATACAGTGCTCATACACGGACTTGTAAGGGATGCACAGGGCAGGAAGATGTCCAAATCCCTGGGCAACGGCATAGACCCGCTGGAGATAATAGACCTCTACGGTGCCGACGCACTGCGCTTCATGCTGGCAAACGGCAACGCTCCCGGCAATGACATGCGCTTTATCGAGGACAAGGTAAAGGCAGCAAGAAACTTCGCCAACAAGCTGTGGAACGCATCCCGCTACATACTCATGAACCTCCCGGATGACTTTGAAGACACAGGTCTCCCCGAGAACCTCGCCACCGAGGACAAGTGGGTAGTGAGCAAGTTCAACACCCTTGCAAAGGAAGTAAACCAGAACCTTGACACATTTGAGCTTGGCGTTGCATCACAGAAGATATATGACTTTATCTGGGACGTTTACTGCGACTGGTACATCGAGCTCACAAAGCCCCGTATACAGGCAGGCGGAGAGACCGCCAAGACTGCTCAGGCAGTGCTCGTTTACCTGATGAAGGGCTCCCTCAAGCTCCTTCACCCCTTCATGCCCTATATCACAGAGGAGATATGGCAGGCACTGTCTGATGATGATTCATCCATCATGCTGGCAGATTACCCCGTATTCGATGAAAAGCTGGTATTCGCAAAGGAAGAGACCGACTTTGAAAAGGTCATCGAAGGCATCAGGGCAGTAAGGAACCGCCGTGCGGAAATGAATGTCGTTCCCTCTGTAAAGGCCAAGATATACATTGCCACCGAAGATGGTGATGTATTTGAGAGCGGCAAGGTATTCTTCGAGCGCCTTGCATCCGCTTCAAGCGTGGAGATAGGCAGTTCCTTCGATATCCCCGACAGTGTCACCGCAGTTACCGCCGCAGCAAAGCTCTATATCCCCCTTTCCGACCTTATCGACAAGGATAAGGAGCTTGCCCGCCTGAACAAGGAAAAGGCAAAGGTACAGAAGGATATCGACTTCTCCGGCGGTAAGCTGAACAACCCCGGATTTACATCAAAGGCACCTGCACAGCAGATCGAGAACGAGCGCGAAAAGCTGGCAAAGGCGCTTGAAAAAATGAAGAAGATAGAGGAGAGCATCGCAGCCCTGGGCTGATGCCCCCTCAGCCTGACACAGACAGTGCGAGCTGTCTGTGTCATATGATATTATGATAAAGATAACACGAGAACTGTTTCAGAAGCTTTTTGACGAATACAAAGGCCTTATGATGCTGAGCAGGATACTTGCTGTCGGCTGTCCCCTCCTGGGATTTTTGTTCATATACATCCTTGATTCAACACTTTCAAGGATGCTTGTGTTCTGCCTGTGCCTGGCTCCCCTTATCGCTATATCCTTCATCAGGAAAAGGCTCATACCGCCCGGATACAACAACGATGTGCAGTCGGTCATGCAGACCATGAAATATGATTTTCTCAGCGATAATATCATGAACATGATCATATACAAAATGGGCCAGTGCAAGGATTATCCTTCGAAATGCCATCTCACATTTCTCCTTGCGGATGTCTATGAGCTGAGAGGGCAGATGACAGAGGCAATAAACACCATATACAGTGTTGACCGCAGCAGATTCAAGGAATATCCTTCCATCGGCATGTCATTTTTCAATAGTCTCCTGGATATTTACATGCAGTTCGATGACAAGGAGAATGCAAAGGCTGCATTTGCGGATGCACAGAATTTCATCGCCGAGTGCTACGACCGCAGCTATGTTCTGTGTGAGACTGCCTCATCCATCATGATAAATGCGTACATGGCAGAAGACAGATACTATGAAGCTCTTGAACTCATGAAGATAAAGGATGAAATGAAAATGAAGTTCAGGCAGACCTCCGCTCACAAGGGCTTTTCCGAAGGCACTCCCCTGGATAAGCTGGACAGGGGCATGACATACATAAAACTGGCTGAGCTCTACTATCACTGCGGTGATCCGGTAACGGCATCAAAATATGCCGATATGGGCGGTCCTCTGCTTACCGTATCGCCCCATGAACTCGAACGAGCAAACAGGATATCAACAATGATACGGGAAGCACAGACAGTCCGAGAGTGACACCGGGAGTTGATGATATGGAATTTACGGAAGAAAAGCTGAAAAAGCTCAGAAATAAATATGTAATGGTCACACTGCCGCAGATCATACTGCTGCTTGGCGGGATGATATACCTCATAGTGGAGTTCGTTATTCTCCTGCTGGATATAATCGGTGTTGCACACCGCAGTTCATCGAACATCTTCATGCTCCTCGGAATAGACTGCATATTCCTTCTGATCTTTTCCTTTTACATCAAACGCTATGAAAAGCGAGGCCTTTCAAAAGCAGTTTCCTCGCTGCAGAAGCAGATAGATAACGATCTTCTGAGTGACCGTACCGTAATGCTGCTGCAGCAGAAGATAAATTCCACTGTAGTCTATGCCGACAGACTTGCATACATCATCATGCTCGCCGATATATACTATTTCAGGGGCGAG
>JAFPYQ010000139.1 GCA_017394475.1 Oscillospiraceae bacterium
ATTTTTTGAAACGGACGATGCCCAGCTTGTCATGAATGATTTCGCCGTTTCATCACCTGTTTCCGAAGAAGAGCTGGATGAGCTCAGGCGAAAGGCGGCAAATATCACAAAGGTGCCAGATGAGGAGCTTTCCGAGGAAGACAGGAAAAAGAAATCCAAGCAGATAGATTATGAGATAATGAGCGGCGACTATGAGCGCAGATATGTCCCCGAGGAACTCAAGACCTCCGTGGAGCTTGAAGCAGAGCGTCAGGAACAAGCTTTTGAGGAAGAACAGCGCATCAGGGAGCAGCTTGAAAAGGAAAAGAAGAAACGGGATAAGAAAGAGGCAAAGAAGAACAAGAAAAAGAACGCTCCGCAGAAGCTGTTCGGCCTTGATCTTCTGGACCCGTCCGTAAAGGGGCTCCATTCCTCCTACGATGATGAGGACGATTTTGACAGGAAGTACGGCAGTGCTCCCCTCATCACCGATGAGGAAAAGGATGAGCTCATAGGCGAGGAGCATATCATCCCCTATGATATAGGCGATGAGAGCAATATCCGCACCCCCGGCCACTCCCTTTCGGAAAAGATGGAGCTTTCGGAGTACTCCAAAAAGTACGCCGATGACAAGCCCGTGCGTGACAGGAACGTGAAGCAGGAGGAAAGGCACGGGGATCACAGTCCCGATATCGTCACCCTTGCAGAGGATCTGCCGGTGAATGATTCGGAAAAGGCCTTCGAGAGCTATTCCCATCTTGACGATGTGGACAGGATACTGGCGCAGTATGATGCATCCGTAAAGAAAAAGGCCACCTCCCATTCTGATACATCCCCCTTCAAGAGCTTCACCGATGTGATGAACAAGTTCCTGGCAAAGGAGGAGGACAGCTCTGCAGGCGAGCTCGGTGCGGAAAAAATAAAGCGCGTGCCTCCCTCGAATGCCATATCCCGCAAGCATATCTCCGATATTGATCTGAAGCTGGGGGACAAGATACTTGCAGATACGGGCAATGTGCCCGCAGAAGAGCTGGCAGAGGCCATAGGCACGGTGGAAGATGAAGCTGTTCCTGCATCCGGCAAGGGCGAGGAGCTCAGTAAGATTCAGGGACTTAAAAAGCGCCGTTCCGAAAAGGTCAACGCCTTCAAGTTCATAGGAGCAGAAGATGAGAACACCTTTGAGGAAGAGGAGGAGCTCATCGAGGAGGAAGCAAAGGAGCTGCAGGACTTCGAGAGCGTGGAGGACATACAGTCAATCGCTTCCCATATCGAGGGGCAGAAGACCCATCTTATCATAAGGCTTCTGATACTCATAGCCCTGTTTGCCATATCTGTATACATCGCAGTGGCAAATGACTATAACCTGCCCGTACTGAAATCCCTCAAAATAATAGACAAGCACCAGACTGCCAATACCGAATACTATCTTTTCATAAACTCACTGCTGGGCATCGGCGCTGCGGCTGCGGCTTTCCAGACCCTGCAGAACGGTCTGAAAAAGATGTACCAGTTCAAGGCGGACTGCGATTCGCTGTGCGTTCTGCCTATGGTGGGCGGCATGCTCACATCCATGATATGTCTGGCATCGGAGAATATGATAAGATACAGCTATGTATTCGTCTATACTCCTGTGGCCATAGGCGCTCTGATAGTCAATACCATAGGAAAGCTGCTGATAGTTGACAGGACGGCCCGCAGCTTTGCCAATATCTCCGCTGATACTCCACACTATGCTCTGTTCATTGAGAATGATGATGGCAGGGTGCAGAACTTCACCAGAGGAGCGCTCACGGACATCCCCGTTCTTGCAGGCATGCAGAGGACGGAATTCATCTCCGATTTCCTGCGTACCTCCTACGCCAGTGACAGTACCGACAGGTTCTGCAAGAAGGTGACGCCCTTCATCGCGGGCGCAGCACTTGTCATAGGCATAATAGCAGGAATACTTGGCACCTCCGAGCATGGCGGTCTTGAAGGTTTCTGTATCGGCCTTTCGGCATTCACCGCGGTTTCAAGCATGTGCTGCTGCTATGGCATCATGCTTGTGGTAAATCTCCCGCTGAACAACGCCTCAAAGGAATATGCGAAGCATCAGGGCGCAGTCCTGGGCTTTGAGAGTATCGACGAATTTTCCGATACCAACGCAGTTCTCTGCGATGCTGCACAGCTTTTCCCTGCAGGCTCCATAAGGCTCATAAACATAAAGACCTTTCCGGATACCAGCATAGATGAGGCCATACTGCAGGCTGCCAGCCTCACACACCAGTCGGGCAGCATACTGGACAGCATGTTCTATGAGATAATCGGCGGCAAGACCGAAATGCTCTTCCCCGTTGAAAGCTACCTCTATGAGGATTCCATGGGACTTTGCGGCTGGATAAACAACAAGCGCGTTCTGCTGGGCAACAGGGAGCTGATGATAAATCACAGCATCGAAGGCCTCCCCAGTGTCGCAAAGGAGAACGAATACACCAAAGGCAGGCACATCGCAGTGTATCTCTCCATATCGGGCTCACTTTCCGGTATGTTCATAGTTGAGCCTCTCCCCGCATTCCCCATCACCATGACGCTGCACAGACTGTCAAAGTGCCACATCAACATGATGTTGCGCTCGGTTGATTCAATGCTCACAGTAGAGTATCTCTCCGAGATATTCGATGTGAACCCGGGACTTTTCAAGCTCATACCCTTCCGCTATCATCCCGATTTTGCACAGTCCGTGGACTACATACAGCGCAGACCCGCCACACTGGTCTGCACGGGCAAATTCCCCGTATTCGTCCAGCTTGTGACAGGGGCAAAGAAGCTGAGGACCACCATATCCGTTGGCATCGCGGTACAGATAGCCCAGATACTCCTGGGTATACTCCTGGTGCTTGCTCTGGTGCTGCTGAGTTCTGCATCACAGCTCACAGCCACCACGGTGCTGATTTACAACTGCTTCTTCACGCTTATATATATCCTATTCACACTTTTCAGAAAATAAAGCGAACAGGTGATACCTAAAAGGCACAGAAAATGAAAAAAATATCCTTTTCAAAGCTCTTCATGCTTGTATTTATCATTGTGATCTTCATCGGCAGCTTCATACTGGCGGCTGTCAACAAGGGTAAGGAATCCGAAAAGATAGTCATAGAGAACAAGAAAGATACCGAGGTCACCACAAAGAGCACGGAAAAAGAAGAAGAGCCGGAAGAAAGAGAGACAGTCACTCTGCCCGATGATGAGTATGAACAGACCTATATGTTCTATTCATCCGAGACCGAGGGCACATATCCCGATGATGATGACGATGCTTATGATGATCAAGACGAAGATGACGATGACTACAACGGCTTTGATGAGGAGCCAGCCTACACAGAGGAGGTCGTCACCACCCGCGACATCATAACCAGCCGCGCACGCACGGCCTTTGACGGGCAGAGGGTATATCTTGATCTGGAAAATGTTTCACAGTACCCCGAGCTCCCCACAGGCTGCGAGATCACCGCTCTGACCATACTTCTCAGGCATTACGGATTTTCTGCGGAAAAGACCGATATGGCAAGGAACTACCTTCCCACATCCTGGGGCAATGCAAGAGAGTCAGACGGCGTGCTCTACAAGGACAGCTTCTTCGATTACTTCATCGGCGACCCCTTCTCACGGGGCTACGGATGCTTCTCCGGAGCCATAGAGACCGCGGCAGAGAGCTATATTTCCGACCACGGCGGAGGATACTATGTGAGCAATATTTCAGGCTGCTCGCCTGACACCCTCTATGACTATGTTTCATCGGGAACTCCCGTGCTGTGCTGGGCAACAGACGGCATGATCCCTCCGGAATACTATGAGACCTGGTATGACAATGACAC
>JAFPYQ010000140.1 GCA_017394475.1 Oscillospiraceae bacterium
AAAGAGGCGGCAGCTTTATAGGAGCGTATTCCTCCCTTTCCATAAAGCGAAACACCAAGCGATATGTCATAACCATAGTTTCGATGGTGCTGAGCATCGTCATGTTCACGGGATTTTCCTATATCCTTGAACTTCTTAAGGAAAAGATAGATATAGATTATGCCCCCGAAAAAGCACCTCATGATTATATCATAAACTATGTGGGTTATTATCCTTATGAGGCTCTGGCATTCCAGAACGACCTTATAGACAGCGGACTTTTCAAAAATGCCCAGTGCTATACCACCATCGCTCTGTATAATGATGATATCTCCGCTTTCGGTGCAAATGATTCGGGTGACTACGGTGTAATGAACATCGCCCCTGTCACAAAGGAGACCTTTGACTCGTTCATCAAGCCCAATGTAAGCATCACCTACGAGGAACTGAACGAAAAGAATGCTATGCTCATCTGCTCTGCCAGATTCGATGAGGAAGGCAATTACAGCGGTGAACTTTTCACACAGGCACCTGACAAGATAATAGGAACACCCTTTGCTGCAAACCTCATGCACTTCTTTGAAAATGACATGACTGTGGATGTTGCAGGTCTGTACGCTACGGACAATGTCGTCTATCAGTCCTCCGGCACAAAGATAGCTGCAGTAATGACGGAACCCGCATTCTACGCCATTTTTGACAGCCTTGACCAGAGGGATACATATACATTTGCCGAGATCGAGGACAACAAGATAGTCGATTACTACTATCAGAGATCACTGTTTGCCGATTCCACGGGAAATCTTGAGGAGGAAAGGCTTTACCTCAACAGGAACTTTTATGAGAAATATACCGATGTGGCAGGTCAGCGTGCCAACAGGACTGCGATCCTCAACATGGCTGCACTGCTGGGTTATTTCATCATCGGTATAATCGCGCTCATCGCGGTGATAAACATAGTCAATATCATATCCGCAAATGTCCTCAACCGCACATCCGAGCTTTCTATGCTCCGCGCCTGCGGTATGAGCGATAAACAGCTCCATAAGCTGCTGTTCGTGGAGAGCATAAAATATGCAGGTATAGCAGGGATAATATCACTTATCCTGACCGAAGCCATCATATTCATCACAAGGATGCCCTTCACTTATCAGATACACGACCTGTATTTTGAGGATATCGGAGTGGAATTCTCATTCCTGCCTCCTCTGAAATATCTCTGTATTGCTGTATTGTTCGCATTTGCTGTGGCAGCACTGGCATCCTATTTCCCTGCAAGGCGCACGATAAAGCAGAGCATAGTCGAAAACATAAGAAATATGGAAAGCTAATGCTATCAGCACGCTAAACTTGATCCATACCACGGAGTTCTGCCATGACAAGACTTGAAAAACAGCTTGGATTTCTGCTGGAATGTGACAGAATGAAAAGCATATACCGCCAGACCTATATCCTTGCCGATGAGAGCAGAGGAGCCTCCATGCGTGAATTTGAGGGCGATTCTGTAAAGCATGCCCGCAGGGAAAATGATGCGGAGCACTCCTTCCATCTTGTGTTGTTTGCAATGATACTTTCCGAATATTCCAACGAACCTGTGGATCTGCTTAAAGTCATAAAAATGGTCACAGTCCACGATATCGTTGAGATAGATGCGGGAGATACCTACTGCTACGACAAGGAGGGCAACAAGATAAAGGCTGACAGGGAAAAGTTAGCAGCAGACAGGCTCTTCGGACTTCTCCCGGAAGAACAGAACAAAGAGTTCAAGGAGCTCTGGGAGGAATTTGAAAGAGCGGATACTCCCGAATCCCGCTTTGCAAACGCCCTTGACAGGATGCAGCCCATGCTGCTCAATTACACAAAGGGCGGCATCAGCTGGAAGGAACACGGTGCTGAATATGATATGGTCTATAACAGGAACCATGTCATAAAAGACGGCTCGGATGAATTATGGGAATATATCTCGCAGATGCTTGACAAGGCAGAAAAGCAGGGAATGCTGACAAGAAAGTAACAGATCCGGAAGGAAGATAAT
>JAFPYQ010000141.1 GCA_017394475.1 Oscillospiraceae bacterium
ATCGTGGGGCTTGTCGTGGCAGCATTCATAAACGGCTCTGCTGTGGATCTGTACCTTTCCATGCTCGGCAGAGGTTAAGAGATCCGCCCGATACAGCTTTCCGATACTCACGATCTTACAGAGGGAGCAATGCCATGATACTGAAAAAAAAGGATATTTCATCCCTCAGACAGCAGGATCTTGAATACAAAAAGCTGTATGAGGAATGGCAGAACGACAGGAGCAACAAATACGGCTACAGGACGGAATATGCCGAAAATGCCAATACCTATCAGGAGGGCAAGGGGTTCAGCGGAGAATACCCCGCCGCCGATGAGCGTGCATCGCTGCGCAGTTCGGTTGATGTACTGATGCTCGCTCTCATCTGCTATGCACTGCTTGAATTCATAGTGAAGCTGCTGCTCTCCGATTTCCCGTTCAGCGCGCCCTTCGGAGTGGTGCTCGGGAAAGAGGGCTTCACATCGAGCCATGATGCAAAGACTATCATATTCGCATACGTTGGCAATATCTTCACAAGGGTGATACCATTCGGAGTGCTGCTGCTGCAGCTAAAACTGCCGCTGAAGGTGGTCATACCCACAAAGATCAACGACCGCCCGCTGTTTTACTGCTCCATACCCGTGGCTATGCTCACATTCGGTGTCATCTATATGTGTACCGAGGTAGAAGCGCTATTTCTCCCGGGTCTCGACAATCGCTCCATAATGAGATGGAGCGGGGCATTCACCGTTTATGACATACCCATATCACTGCTTTTCATGGTGATAGTGCCAATACTCAGTGAATTTCTCCACCGCGGGATAATCCTGAACCTTTTCAGGCAGTACGGGGACGGCTTTGCACTGCTGATATCAAGTGTCATCTCAGCTGCCCTTTCGGCGGAGGATGCCATAGTGATGACCTTCGTCTATTCTCTGATGATCGGCTACTTCACTCTGCGCACGGGCTCCATACTCACCGCCATAGTAATGAGGATAATCATCTCGGGCAGCTACTACATCATATCCATAGGAAGATCGGGCGCCTTCGCCAACAATGTGCTGAGCCTTTTGTCCGCAATGGTGATATTCCTGTATATCGGCATCGGGATAATAATACTGATCCGCTTTGTCATAAACTACAGCAACAAGATAAGTCTGCCCCTTTATTCGCTCTATCTCTCGGATGCGGAAAAGCTGATGATCTGTTTCTCGCAGCCGGGCTTTATAATCTGGATATCACTGTATATCGCAAGCCTTGCATGGTCCATCGCATTCGGCAATACATAGCAGCACACACCGCCAAACGACACAGCCGTTTGGCGGTTCATCCGCATAGAACAGATAATAATGAACGGGGAGCACGATCTCCCCTTACAAAGAGATAAAAAGAAAGAAAATGGAAAACACACAAAAGAGATCGAAATTATTCGGTCCATGGAGCTTTTATAGAAAAACTCTCGCCATAGCCGTACCCATCATGCTCCAGCAGCTGATACAGAGCCTTGTGTCTCTGATAGACAACTTCATGGTGTCGGGACTCGGGGATATCTCAATGTCAGGCGTAAATGTGGCAGGGCACATGATGTTCGTCTTCATGGTCTATATCAATGCTATATGCATGGCAGGCGGCATATTCCTCACCCAGTTCTACGGTGCAGGGGACAAAAGTGGGATGCAGCAGGCATTCCGCTTCAAGCTTATTATGGGGCTCAGCGCCTTCATCCCCTTCGTGCTGGTCTGTCTGGTGTTCCCAAGACAGGTGCTGTCGCTGATGCTCATAGGCAACACACAGGCCGGGCTTATACTGGATGAGGCTGTGAAGTACATCCGCGTGATGTTCTTCATGGGCATACAGATGACCATATCTATATGCATCGCCAGCTCACTGAGGGATATTGGCGAGGTGAAGATACCGCTGCTCATAACCATCGCCGCCACCTTCACCAACACTTTGTTCAACTATTTGCTGATATACGGCAATCTTGGATTCCCCCGCCTTGAGGTACGGGGTGCAGCCCTTGCCACAGTCATTGCAAGGACCCTCGAGCTCACGCTGTTCATCATAGTCTATATCAGGAAAAAGCCGGGCTTTGCGGTGAAGATCACGGAATTTTTCATGGTGGACGGTACACTGTTTAAAAACATCCTCAAAAAGGGATTTCTGGTACTGTTCTGCGAAATGGTATGGGTGCTCTCTGAAACAGTCACCACCGCGCTCTACAACGGCAGGGGCGGTGCGGATGTGGTATCAGGCATGGCATCCAGCTTTACCATAGCGAACCTTTTCTTCGTGGCATTCGGCGGCATATACTCCGCCACAGGCGTTATACTGGGGCGCACTCTGGGAGAGGGAAAGCTGGAAAAGGCACGGACAGAGAAAAACTGGCTGCTTTCGGGCTCCGCACTGTTCGGCGTGCTGATGTGCTTCTTCGGCTTTGCCACCACACTTATAATACCCGTGGTCTTCGGAAGGCTCAGCGATAATGCAGTGGCCATCTGCAAAAACATGGTCATCCTGATGTCCTTCTTCATGCCCGTGTGGGTGTTCATGAATGCCCAGATGGCAGTGGCAAGGGCAGGCGGTGATGCTGCCATGGGTGCCTACACCGATGCGACCCTCACCATATTCGTCATGATACCACTTGTGTTCATCCTCGCCATATTCACAAACGCAGGCCCCGTGCAGATGTATATGGGAGTAAAGCTCATCGACCTGATCAAGATAGTGGTGTTCCACTTCTGGCTCAAAAAGGAGCGCTGGCTCAAAAACCTTGCAAAACCCTCAGAAACAGAAGCACTCCCCGAAAAAGGTGAAGACCTATGACAATAGAGCCCGTAGCGTACATATACAATGATTATTCCGAGAAATTCGGCATTCCGCGTCAGAGCGGCCTTGCAAACGAGCTTTCGGAAATACGGCTCACAGGGATATATGCCGTTCCCGAAGCGCTGCGCGGGATAGAGAGCTACGACCATCTGTGGCTGCTGTGGCTTTTCTCCGAAAACACCGAAGCCCGCTTTTCGCCCACAGTGCGGCCTCCCCGTCTTGGCGGGAATACAAGGATGGGAGTATTTGCCACCCGCTCCCCTTTCCGCCCCAATCACATAGGGCTCAGTTGTGTGCAGCTCATAGAGGTGCATGCGGATGAATGCCGCCTTATTGTCAGCGGCGCTGATATAAAAAACGGCACTCCCATAATCGACATAAAGCCCTATATCCCCTATACCGACATAAAGGAAAATGCCGTAGGGGGCTTTTCGGACAGTGTTATAGAAAAGAAAAAGGTCATCTACTCCGATGATCCCTCTAAGCATCTGGATACACAACAGATCACAGTCCTCACCGAGATACTCGCACAGGACCCCCGTCCACAGTATCACGAGGACGGCAGGGAATACACCTTCACCTATGCAGGTCACGAGGTGAGCTTCACCG
>JAFPYQ010000142.1 GCA_017394475.1 Oscillospiraceae bacterium
GAGCCTGATTACTGATAGATTTATCTGATCATAAACCCACAAAGTTGAGATATTGTTATCGCATCATAATTTCAGATAAGCTAAAAACCACGGGACGACCACACATCATCCCGTGGTTATCATTATATGGTCGATACTCAGCTCTTGCAAAACGCCTCAAAAGCCTTATAGGTCTGATATACATCAAACTTGGATACCAGTTCAAAGGGAGCGTGCATGCAGAGAACGGGAACGCCCACATCTATGGTGTCTACATCAAGGTTTGCGATGTAGGCTGCAACGGTCCCGCCGCCGCCCAGGTCAACACGGCCCAGTTCGCCTGTCTGCCAGATCACGTCATTGTCATCCAGGAGTCGGCGCACCTCTGCCACAAATTCCGCGGAGGCATCGGATGTGCCTGATTTGCCTCTGGCACCGGTGAACTTTGTCACGCAAACGCCGTGGCTCATTATAGCTGCATTGCGCTTTTCCAGCACATCGGGGAAACCGGGGTCAAAGCCTGCATTCACATCTGCGGAAAGGCAGCGGGACTTTGAGAGCACATGGCGTCCCTTTTCACCGAACATCTCAGCAAGGTCGGAGATAAAGTATCTCAGATATGCGGATTTAAGGCCTGTGTTGCCGTCGGAGCCTGTCTCCTCCTTGTCGGTGAGGATGACAAGGGCTGTCCTTTCGGGTATGCCCTTCATGTCGATAAGAGCGGAGAATGCAGTGTAGGAGCACACCTTGTCATCATGACCGTAGGCACCGATCATGCTGCGGTCAAGTCCCACATCACGGGCTTTTCCCGCGGGAACTGCATCAAGCTCGGCAGATACGAAATCGGCTTCGGTGATGCCGTACTTGTCATTCAGAATGGAGAGTATAGCCAGCTTCACCTTTTCGCTGACATCGTCATCCTTGAAAGGCCTTGAACCTATGAGCACATTCAGCTCCTCGCCCTTAAGGAGCTCTGCGGGTGTGCGCTTCATCTGCTCCTGTGCAAGATGGGGAAGAAGGTCGGTGACACAGAATACCGGATCGTTCTCATCCTCGCCGATGTTCACATTTATGACCGTGCCGTCAGCCTTGACGATAGCACCGTGAAGTGCAAGAGGGATAGTCCCCCACTGATACTTCTTGATACCGCCGTAGTAATGGGTCTTGAAATATGCGTGCTCCTCGTTCTCATAGAGAGGGTTCTGCTTGAGATCAAGGCGGGGGCTGTCGATGTGAGCAGCCATGATATTGATACCCTCTGCCACCTTCTTCTTGCCGATGACAGCGAAGATGACAGCCTTGCCCCTGTTCACATAGTATACCTTGTCCCCTGCCTTGTACTTTGCCTTGCGGTCAAAGGGAACAAAGCCCTTGGTCTCAGCTTCCTTGACAGTGTTGAACACTGCCTCGCGCTCTATCTTGGAAACGCTGAGGAAATCCATATAACGCTTGCAGTATTTATCGCACTTTGCGATATCCTTGTCGGACATTATGAGCCCTGCATGCTTTCTTTTGAGAGTGAGCTTTTCTTTGAGCAGCTCAGCTTCGCTTTTTTTCTTGTCCATTTCAAACAAGCCTCCTAAGTTTGTATATGCTAACTTTTATCTTTTTTCAAGCTCATAGCATAGCTATGAGCATTTTTTACTGTTGGGTCAGCTCTTGTATCAAAAGAGTGAGTTTCATCGCAGCCTTTTCATGGGTTTTTTCGGATGGATGCCAGTCTGCTGCGATACCGTCATCCATATTCTGTACATCAAACTTTAAACAGGTTATTTTTTCATCACCTGTTTCGTTCCTGTATCCTTCTGCCGCCGCTTCAACTGCGGGGTAAAGCTCCTGCCCCATGATACCCAGTGAACATATTATATAGGCATCGGGATGAACTTCCCTTATATGCTTTATAAACCCGACATAATTTTCGGTAAATTCCGCGATCCTGTCCTCTTTGCCCTTTGTCCATGAGTTATCATTGGTGCCAAGGTTTATGACTATCACATCGGGCTCGTATCTGCTGTGATCCCAGTCGATGTTCTGCGGCTTCACACCATCATCAAAAGAAGAATAGGAATTACCGACCTTATCATAATACAGGGGGACAAGCTGTGTTTTCTGCTGTGTCTTACCGTCACTGTAGCCCGAAGATATACCATAGCCGGAAAATGAGCACAAGCTCACATCTGCAGAAAGCATCTGTGCGGTCTTGTAGGCGTAGGTCTTTGTGCAGTCCTCTGTTTTTGTGGAAAAATGATGGGAGCTGTCCTCATCATCCACGCCATATCCGCAGGTGATGGAATCGCCTATGAATTCAAGCTTCAACTGCTTGTCGGGGGATGGCTCTATGATACCGTCGGTCTCTATGCTCACTATGGCAAATACGGAATTTGCCGATTCCGATAGCTTTATGACTTTGATGGTACAGTCCTTCTCATCGTGGCCATCAAAAACAGTGTATTCTTTTTTTCGGGCATCCATCATCACATCAAAGGCACGGTTGTCATTATAGTATATGGCGGCTCTCGCCTGCTGATCGGATGTACCTGTGAGGGCGGTCATATCGCCCTTGAGAGTCACATTGCAGTATGTGGCACCTTTCACTGTAAACTCTATCCCCGAGCCCGACAATGCACACCACAGACCCGATGCTCCCTGATATGTGCGGCCGAGGGTCTTCACATTGTCCTCACAGGGGATGATAAGCCCTGTGACCGGTTCTGCGTCGGTCTGCTGTGTCGTCACCTCTGTCGTGGTCTGCGCAGTTGTGCTGACAGTGGTCTCATCGGGAACGGTGACATTCCCGCCTGTACAGGATACGGCTGTGACTGCCATCATCATAGACAGTGCGATAACAGATTTTTTTGTCATTCATATCCCCCGCTGTTCATGCGTTTTTATCACACAGGCACCTGTACTTCATCAAGTATCTTTTCTATGGCGTTCTCCTGTGAACCACAGGCGGATTTGCCCTTGGGAGTGAGGATTATCCTGTGTGCCAGAACATACTTTGAAAGGAACTTCACGTCATCGGGTATCACATAATCACGGCCTGATATCATAGCATAGGCCTTTGCTGCCCTGAAAAGGGATATGCTACCTCGGGGGCTGACACCCAGCCTTATATAGTCGGAATTTCTCGTTTTCTCCGCGATCTGCACGATATATGTCTTTATGGCTTCAGTGCACTTTACGCTGACAGTGCTCTCGGCCAGTGCAGTTATATCATCACAGGTGATGACGGGATCGAGATGTGTGGAAGATCTGTGGCGCTCGTTTATGTCAAGTATCTCGGTCTCATCCTTTTCGGAGGGGTACCCCATGCTTATCTTCATGAGGAATCTGTCCATCTGAGCCTCGGGCAGATGATATGTACCGTAGGTCTCAACAGGGTTCTGTGTTGCAAGCACCATAAAGGGAACGGGCAGTATATAGGTGTTGCCGTCGATGGATACCTGACCTTCCTCCATTATCTCCAGAAGTGCGGACTGTGATTTCGGTGAAGCACGGTTTATCTCATCGGCAAGGAGAAAGTTGCAGAAGGCAGCACCCTTCTGGAAGGATTTGCTGTGATCTCCGGGGTCTATAAGGGTAAAGCCCGTGATGTCGGTGGGCATGATATCAGGAGTCATCTGCAGTCTGCCGAATACTGCATCACAGGAGCGGGCAAGGGCAGATACCAGCCTTGTCTTTCCCACTCCGGGCACATCCTCTATAAGGATATGACCGCCTGTGAGCATGGATGTGATGACCAGCTCTATGGCGCGGCGCTTGCCTATGATCACCTTTTCGACATTGTTTATTAGTGCATCTATTTTTTCATTTCTGTTTCCGGGACGTTCCATTGTTATCCTCCATGCCTTACTGTCAACAGTTTACGGCATAATATTGTCAA
>JAFPYQ010000143.1 GCA_017394475.1 Oscillospiraceae bacterium
ATAGCGCTCAGTTGGAGCCTTCTGCAGAAATGACATAGTAATAAACAGGCTGTTCGCCTCTTATTATGCTCAGATCTACATTGCTCATCTTGCTCCTGATGATGAGTTCGAGCTCATGCGCCTTGTCATCGGGGATATCCGAACCTACAAGGATGGTAACATATACCGTGGAACCCCTCTGACCCTTTACGAGCTTTCTTGTCAGCTTGTATGCAGCCCTTGTGATATCGCGGTCAACGAAAATGAGCCTTCCGTTTTCAAGTGCCATGATATCGCCTGCTTTGATATCGTGACCGCTGAAGGACGAGTTCCTTGCAGCAAAGGTAATAAGACCGGATCCCACCTTTTCAGCTGCCTGTGACATGACATTGCGGTTCACATCAATGTCGCTGTCGGGATCAAATGCCATCATAGCAGACATACCCTGAGGGATGGATGTGGTGGGCAGCACATACATATCCTTTTCGGATATCTTCATAGCCTGTTCTGCCGCCATGATGATGTTCTTGTTGTTGGGAAGGACGAATACGGTCTGTGCGGGTACACTGTAAACAGCACGAAGGATATCCTCTGCAGAGGGATTCATGGTCTGACCGCCCATAACGACCTCATCCGCACCGAGATCCTTGAACATATCTATAACACCGGAGCCGTTGGCAACGGTAACGAAACCGAAAGGCTTTTCCGGTGTGGCAGGAACGGGAACTTCCTTTTCCTTTTCCGCAAGCAGTCTCTTTTGCCTCTGGAGGCGCATATTGTCGATCTTCATATTGCTGAGATATCCTATCTTAAGTCCTTTTTCAAAAGCAAGTCCGGGATTGTTGGTGTGAACGTGTATCTTTATGATATCCTCATCATCAAGGACAACAGCACAGTTTCCTATGGATTCAAGATAGGTCCTGAGGTCTGCTGCCTGTTCGGGAGTGTGCTCACCGTTGACGATGTATTCCGTGCAGTAGGCGTAGACGATCTCCTCATCATCCTTGAATTCGATGTGGTATTTGCTCCTGGGAGGCTCATTTGCATCCGCAGGGATGGTCCTGGGATCACCCTTGAAGGATCGGAGCATCTCCTCGATTATCACAACGAAGCCCTGTGCGCCTGCATCCACAACTCCTGCCTTTTTGAGTATGGGGAGCTGGTCGGGGGTATTAGCCAGTGCTTCCTTGGCAGCACTTACCATTTCCGACCACTGGATGATGATATCATTGGTGTTGAATACCATCTCGCGGGCTTTTTCGGATGCCACCCTTGAAACAGTGAGTATAGTACCCTCAACGGGTTTCATCACCGCTTTGTAGGCATTCTTTACACCATGCTCGAAGGCATCTGCCACCATCTCACAGTTTAGTTCTGCTGTTGCATCCGGGAGCGCCTTGGAAAATCCCCTGAAAAGCAGTGATGTGATAACGCCCGAGTTGCCCCTGGCACCTCTTATCATGGCAGCAGATGCTGTTGCCGCCACTTCGGATGCTGTTGCACTGTCGGGGACTTTTTTCAGTTCTTCAAGGGCGTTGCGCAGTGTCAGTGACATATTCGTTCCCGTGTCCCCATCGGGTACGGGATAGACGTTCATATCGTCAATGACCTTTTTCATATCCCCCAGCGTCAGTGCTGCGGAAATGAAAGCCTCTTTGAGCATTTTACCGTTGATCTGCATTGTTTGTCCTCTTATGGGTGGAAATATGCCGTGAAGGTGTTCACGGTCTTGGTCTGTTTATGTATTCGTAGGGGTATTTGTAGTTGAACTGCCTTGTTATCTTCCCTGTGGCAGGGTCGATGAACTTGGTGGATGCACCTGCGCCCACTGCAGGATGTTTTGCCTTTCCTCCATGATGTAGATGTTGTAAAGGCTCTCTTTGCCCTTTTTGCAGTATCCTACATTTTCAAGATTGCCTACGGTGTTTTTCTGCCTGTAAAGGTAATAGGGCGAATATCCGCTTTCTGTGAGCCTTGTGAATGCGGTATCCACCATCCGTGCCACATCCGCAGTGCCTGCGAGCCCCTGCCTGTTCTCACTTGCAAACAGCCTTGCACTGCGCTTTACCGTAAGGGTGTGGACAGTGATGCTTTCGGGTGAGAGGCCTATGAGCTGTTCGATGGTGTCGGCGAAGCCTTCCACGGTATCCCCCGTAAGGCCTGCTATGGTATCGGTGTTGATGTTGTCAAACCCCATGGAACGGGCAAGTTCAAATGCCTTGTAAAACTCCTCGGTGGTGTGTATCCTGCCGATGTTTTTCAGTACTTCATCAGAAAGGGTCTGAGGATTTATGGATATCCTCGTGGCGCCGTTCTCTTTTATCACAGCAAGCTTCTCTTCTGTGATGGTGTCGGGTCTGCCTGCCTCCACGGTGAATTCACGTATTTTTGACAAATCAAAACTATTATACAATGTTTTTATGATATTGTCAAGATGTTTTGCTGAAATTGCTGTGGGAGTGCCGCCGCCTATGTATACAGTGTCACAGAAGAGCCCCATATCCGCAGCCTTTTGTGCAGTTCGGGCTATCTCCTCGCAAAGCTTTTTCACATAGGGCCCTATGAGCTCCTTTGCCCCCCTGGATGTGATGGAGTGGGACACGAATGAGCAGTAGGAGCAGCGCGAGGGGCAGAATGGGATGGAAACATACAGGGAAAAGCTGTTTTTCTCATCAAGGGTTTCAAGTGCGGTGTGCTGCTGGTCGGCAGTCATCTCGCAAAGCTCGAATTTCTTTGGGGTGAGGAAATACATTTCCTTTAGGTACTCAAAGCGCTGATGGCGGTCGAGCCCCTGTGCGGTCAGCTCGTTTATCTTTTTTACAGGCCTTATCCCCGTGAGGCAGCCCCATTCGGGAGTGCAGCCCGTGACTTCGGAGAGCATCAGGAAAAGTGTGCGGCACAGCGCCCCTTCCGTCTCATCTTCGTTTTCGGGCAGCGGGCTTTCCTTTGATGCGGATAATTCACCACATTCAATGGAAACGGCTATTTTCCCCACTGTTGAGAGGATGATCCTGTCGCCCTCCTCCGCAATATCCTCGTCAAAGAAGAATCCGAAGCGCTCCAGCGGGAAGAACAGCTTTATCACAGCCTCACATTCGTATTTGAAGCTGTTTCCGAGAAAGTATATGTTCATGGTCGTTTTGTGATGGTTTTTTCAGAGACTGGTCATTAGTGTTTACAGTGAACATTATCACTAAAAACTAACTTCTCTTGTACGCATAGATAAGATACCGGTTATTCATGCGTTCTTCGGAAATATAGGTCTGTTCGCCGTGACCGGGGAGGAGCAGATAATCCGTTCTCACATCGAATTCGTATAGCATGGCGAGGGTGGAGAACAGTGTATCTTCGTCGCCGTCGAACATATCCGTGCGCCCCATGCTGCCCTTGAATATGGTATCGCCCACATACATGCGGTCATCTGCGATGTAGCAGACGCTGCCGCTGGTATGGCCGGGAGTGTGCAGCACCTCGAATTCTATCTCACCCGAACCGATGGAGATAACATCCCCGTCCTCACAGGTGACGGCATTTTCCACGGGGGTCACCGGTGGCATGCCGAAGAAATCCGCAAGGTTCGCGGCATTGTCTGTCAGCTTGGGGAGATCGTTTTTGTGGATGACCACCTGTGCACCGGTCTTGTCGGCTATCCCGGCGGCTGCGGCTATGTGGTCGCAGTGGCCGTGTGTGAGAAGTATCTTTTCAAGGATGATGCCCTTGCTGTCTATAACGGAAAGGATGTGCTCAGCATTGCAGGGAGCATCTATCAGCGCCCCCTTTTTGTCCGCACCCCATACAAGCTAGCAGTTGGTGCCGAATTCGCCCATGGCGGGTATAGTAAGTGTAAACATATCAGTTTATTATCCTGTCTGCCGAAATAACGTGTGTGAGCTTTTTGAGCCTGCCCAGCAGCACATGAAGCTGTTCCGTGCCTGCGATAAGGCAGCACATGACGATATCCGCATTGCCGTTTTTCAGTATTTTTGAGGAGAAGCTGGTTACGGGTATCCTGAGCTCTGTGGTGGTGCCCAGCACCTCTACGAGGAGCTGTTCGCTGTTGTATGCCACCACATCTATGGTGGCCTTGAAGATGGGATTGTCGCCGTGCTTTACATTCTCAGCCCATGTGGCAGGGATCCATCTGTCGGGGTCGCCTGTGGCAAGGGATACCTTGTAATTTGCACAGTCCTTGCGGTGGATGGAGAAGCCATGCCCCTTCGTGACGAATGCCACGATCTCCTCGCCGGGGAGAGGGGAGCAGCATTTGGCTATCTTTACCTCTATGTTGTTCTCACCGCCCACAACAACGCCCGTACTGCTGCGGATGACCTCCGGGGGCATCTGGAGGGCGGGAGTCTCGGTCTTGTACTTCTTGGTGTACTGTTCTTTGAGTCGGGGGAGTATCCTTGAAAGGATGATGCCGCCGTAGCCGATGGCAGCGTAAAAATCATCCAGAGTGAGACAGTTGTGGCGCTTCATGTCATCCGCAAGGAATTCCTGCATATCCTCCGGTGGGACGGATATGCCGTTGCGCTTGAATTCGTGCTCGATGGTCTCGCGGCCGCGCTCGATGTTCTCGTCCCTGCGCTCCCGCTTGAACCATGCCCTGATCTTGGAGCGGGCTTCGTTGGTCTTGGCAATTCCCAGCCATGCACGGTTTGGCTCGTGATCGGCGGAGTTTGCAGTGATGATCTCCACTATCTCGCCTGTTTTGAGCTGATAGTCAAGGCTCACCAGCTTGCCGTCCACCTTTGCACCCTTCATGCGGTTGCCCACCTCGGTGTGTATGGCGTAGGCAAAGTCGATTATGGTAGCCCCTGCGGGAAGGGAGATCACATCGCCCTTGGGGGTGAATGCGAAAATATCCTCGGGGGAAAGGTCGCTCTTTATGGTGCGGACTATCTCCTCCACATCGTCGGAGGTCTGCTGTGCCTCGATTATCTTTCTGACCCATGCAAGGCGGTTTTCCAGCTTGTCCCTGCCCTTTATGCCCTCCTTGTATTTCCAGTGGGCGGCGATACCGTATTCAGCGGTGTAGTTCATATCCACCGTGCGTATCTGCACCTCGAAGGGGATGCCCTCCGCGCCGATGACAGTGGTGTGCAGGGACTGGTACATATTGGCCTTTGGTGTGGCTATGTAGTCCTTGAAGCGGTTGGGGATGGGCTTGTACATATCGTGGATGATGCCCAGCGCGTTGTAGCACTCATTCACCGTGTCAACGATTATCCTCACAGCATATATGTCATATATCTCATCTATGCTCTTGCCGGTGAGATATGCCTTTTTGTATATGCCGTAGACGGACTTCACGCGGCCGTATATCTCCGGGGCATGGAGACCCATCTCCTCGAATCTTTTTACTATCTCCACCTTGATCTTTTCGATGAACTGTTCGCGCTCATCGCTGCGTATCTTCAGAGCGTTCTCTATCTCCGAATAGGCGAAGGGGTCAAGGTAGTGCAGGGATATGTCCTCGATCTCGTCCTGTATCGCCTTGATGCCGAGCCTGTGGGCGATAGGGGCGTAGATGTTCATGGTCTCAAGAGCGGTGTTCCTCTGCTTGTGAGCGGGTCTGAACTGCAGGGTGCGCATATTGTGGAGGCGGTCGGCCAGCTTTATGATGATGACTCGTATATCCTGGGACATGGCCAGGAGTATCTTCCTCACGTTCTCCGCCTGCTGCTCCTCCTTGGTGAAAAGGGGTATCTTGCCCAGTTTTGTGACACCGTCCACGAGCATGGCAACATCCTGCCCGAAGCGCTTCTTGATCTCATCAAGGGTGATATCCGTATCCTCCACCACATCGTGGAGAAGTCCCGCGCATATCGTATCCGTATCCATGCCAAGCTGGCAGAGGATGTAGGAAACAGCCACAGGGTGCGATATATAAGGCTCTCCCGATGAACGCACCTGATTTGCGTGCGCCTTGGCAGCAAACTCGTAGGCGGAGACGATCTTGCTCAGATCGTACTGATCGTGCCTTTCGCCGTTCATTATGTATTCGATTATATCGTCTATCTTGTAGATGATCTCCGTTTTGTTGAGCATATTCACTCCCCCGTGAACAGATCTGCGGCTTTGAAAAATAAATTATATTATACTATTTCCTTATGAATATTTCAAGCGGTAATTGTAAAGATTGTAAAGAATGACCATCAGCCTCCCCCGTGAGGCGGAGGAGGCTGCATGACAGGCTTATCAGTCAACAGCGAGTTCGAGTATGGGCTTTGCCACAGAAGCATCTGCAGGTACCATAGGCAGGACATTCACATCCTTGCCGATGATGCAGTTGATGAGCACGGGCTCGCCGCATTTAAGGGCATATTCCAGCTTTTCGCGCACCTCGCTCTTCTTTGAGATGGTGACGGGAACGATGCCGAATGCCTTTGCAAGTTGCTCAAAATCCGTGGGGCGCTCAAGGGTGGTCTGGGAGAAATGAGCCTTGTAGAAAAGCCGCTGCCACTGCCTTACCATGCCGAGGACTGAGTTGTTGAACACCAGCTCGATAACAGGCATACGGTACTTTGAAAGGGTGGAGAGCTCGCCGATGTTCATGTAGAAGCTGCCGTCACCGGCAATGTTGACTACCGTCCTGTGGGGATTGCCCACCTTAGCGCCGATAGCAGCGCCAAAGCCATAGCCCATAGTTCCGAGGCCGCCGGAGGTGGCAAAGGAGCGGGGATCCTTGAAGGGGAAGAACTGTGCAGCCCACATCTGATGCTGTCCGACTTCCGTGGTGATGATCGCATCGCGGCCTGTGAGCTCTGCAAGGGTCTCCAGAACATACTGAGGGAGCACCTCCTCATCATCGGTACCCTTCTGCGCCAGCGGATACTCCTTTTTCCAGCCGGATATGGTCTCATTCCAGTCGGGGTGGCTCTG
>JAFPYQ010000144.1 GCA_017394475.1 Oscillospiraceae bacterium
CACCTGCCCCGTACTGAAGGATATCTGCAATGATATGTATTTCGGCGAAAGCCTGGATATCGACGGCAAGCCATTCCACGGCGCTGTCATGACAGACAGGGCAACAGGCAGGCAGCTGCTCAATGAAGTGGATGAAAAGTACAGGTTCTGGATAATCTGGAACCACAACGGATTTATGAATTATTTCTGTCCTGAGCCCATGACTGCACAGGTCAATGCTCCCAACCTTGACATCAGCAGTGATAAGTCAGGTTACGAGGAACTGGCTCCCGGCAAGAAGTGGTCTGCGGTACAAAGATTCTTTACAAGAGGATAAGAAAATGCCCTACGCTTTGAAAGGGCATTTGGATAACGGTTTATCATGTCATGAATAAAACACTTTCACTTCTCGGTATATTGTGTGTTCTTATGCTGATACTTGCGGGGCTGTTCCTGTACCTTACAAATGAGAACAGCAACCTAAAACGCAGGGTATCGGAGCTTGAACAGCAGACACAGAGTACATCGAATGAAGAGGTCTCGTTCAGTGAGATAACAGCGGCATCAGAGACTGAGCCTGCGCAGGAGACCTCTCCTGTACAGCCTGCGGCATCGGACAGCATATTTGAAAAATACAAGGATGAGAACGGTGAGATAGTCCCTGCCTGGGTCATATATGACAACGGCAATGAGCGGCTTGATCTCCCTGTAATTGACAAGCCGCTGTCAAAGCTTGTTTCTCCCGACAATCAGATAGCAGTTGACGGTATAAAGAGAGAATTCCGTGATATGAGCGGTGCTCCTCTTACACGCTTCGGCATAGACGTTTCACAGCATCAGGATGTGATAGACTGGGAAAAGGTCGCTGAGCAGGATGTTACATTCGCCTATGTGAGGCTCGGATACAGGGGCTATGAAACAGGGCGGATGGTGACAGACAACTTCTTCCTGGCAAACTTCACGGGAGCTAAGGAAGCAGGGCTGGACACCGGCGTGTATTTCTTCTCTCAGGCGATAACAGAGGATGAGGCGCGGGAAGAGGCTGAATTTGTCCTCACTAAGCTGAATGAGAATGGTTTTGAGCCCGATCTTCCCATAGTCTTCGACTGGGAACAGCATCCATCCGGTGATGATCCCGCCCGCACAGATGATATCGACGGTGATATACAGACCGAGTGTGCCCGTGCATTCTCCGAGATTATAAGAGAGAACGGCTACGACTGCATGGTCTATATGAATATGAGGACAGCTTTTTTCAGATATGATCTGGAAGAGATGGATGATGATATATGGATAGCTGATTACAGCGATGAAGACAGATTTATCTATGAACACAAGATGTGGCAGTATTCACAGTCGGGCGTCCTTGACGGGATAAACGGATTTGTGGATCTGAATGTTATGACACTTGATTAAACATCCCATAGAAGGAGGAACTGATATGAGAAAACATAAAAGATGTTCATGCAGGAGCGGCGGACAGTTCTGCTGCGGAGGATGCGGCGGCAATTCACTTATGCTGATAGTAACTATAGGAGTTACAGTAGGATTCCTCATGGCGTATGCGGTAAGAAAGCTCATTGAAGAGGAGATCATCTGATCTTTGCATACTGCTGTAAAAAACAACAACCGAGGGTATCATCCCGGATAAAAGGAGGTCAAAATGAAAGGCGATAACAAAAAGGTCGTTCTCATAGGCACAGGTATGGTAGGCATGAGCTTTGCCTATGCAGCTCTCAATCAGGGAGTGTGCGATGAACTGGTGCTCTGTGATCTTAACAAGGACCGTGCAAACGGTGAGGCTATGGATCTCAATCACGGTCTTGCTTTCGCAAAATCAAATATGAAGATATATCAGGGAGATTACCCTGACTGCAAGGATGCGGATATCGTCATAATCGCTGCGGGAGTGGCTCAGAAAGAGGGCGAAACACGACTTGATCTTCTCCAGAGAAATGTGGAAGTGTTCCGTTCCATCATAACACCTGTGGTAAAATCAGGATTTGACGGTATATTCCTTGTTGCCACAAATCCTGTTGACATCATGACAAGAGTTACCTATGAACTTTCACGCTTCGGCGCATCTAGGGTCATAGGCTCGGGTACGACGCTTGATACTGCAAGACTTCGTTATCTCCTTGGTGATTATTTCACAGTTGACCCCAAGAACATCCATGCTTACGTTATCGGCGAACACGGCGACAGCGAATTTGTCCCCTTCTCGCAGGTGATGCTGGCTACTAAGAATATAAATCAGATAATCGAGCAGAACCCCGGTCTCTACAAGATGGAGGACATGCAGGATATCGAAAATCAGGTGCGCACCGCAGCATATAAGATAATTGCCGCAAAGCGCGCCACATATTACGGCATCGGTATGTCACTCACAAGGATAGTTAAGGCGATACTCAATGATGAGAACAGTGTGCTCACTGTTTCCGCAAAGCTTTCGGGAGAATACGGTCAGCACAATGTATTCATAGGTACTCCTTCCATCATAGGCAGGAACGGCCTGAAACAGGTAGTAGAGCTTTCCCTCACCGATGAGGAAAAGGCTAAATTCGACAAGTCCGCAAAAATACTCGATGAGAGCTTTGCAGGACTCAAACTCAACTGATGACTTACAACGCCGTATGCAGTGCATACGGCGTTTGATATGAACTATGAAACTATACTATACACGCCACGGCGAGACAGAATGGAACGTACTTGACAATATCTGCGGCAGGACAGATATACCGCTTACAGCGAAAGGGATCGAACAGGCAGAAGAACTTGCACGGAATATAGCGGAAATGGGGCTGTACTTTGACCTTATACTCGTTTCACCGCTGCAGAGAGCTCAGCAGACAGCCGCACGGGTAGCAGCTGTGAATGCCTAAATGGACTCCTGGCAAGCAACGGGGCAAAGTTGTGCGAGTGAAGTACTCTATCCCCGTAACCTACAGATTGAGTTAAGCTTTAAGAAAAGTAG
>JAFPYQ010000145.1 GCA_017394475.1 Oscillospiraceae bacterium
CTTAATTATATCATTCAGTAGTTACTTTGTCCAGTAATTTGTACATCTTGTAATAAAATTGTTATTTTCTTTGCTTGTAATTTTGAAAATTGATTTCCGTGGGAAAAATGTTTTTTCTGTAACTTTATTCTCATGGCAGTTACCGGGATGTAAACTATTGACTTGTTCGGTGCTATGGTATATAATTGTGGTATATGACGTATCAGGAAAGATAAGGCCTGTAAAGGATGGTGGGCGGAAGATGAAGCATATAATCACAGTTCAGCATACACAGTCGGTCCATCACATAAACGGGATGGTAGGATCATGGACAGACTGGGAGCTGACAGAGCTTGGAAAAAAGCAGGCAGATAATATCGGCAGGAAACTTCACGATGAACTTGCCGGTAAAGATGTGGTCATATATTCATCCGATCTAAAGCGGTCAAAGCAGACTGCGGATGCTATCGCAAGGCATCTGGGAGCGGAGATCATTCTGAGGACGGAACTCAGAGAGAGAAATCTCGGGAAATGCTGCGGAAAGTCTGTTCAGTGGCTTCGTGAGAACATTGAGTGCCCAGAAAAGACAGTGGATGATCGTTTGTTTTCCGATGGTGAGAGCCGTCGTGATCAGTGGGAACGCCTGCTGCCTTTTTTTGAAAAAATAATAGCGAGTGAAGATGAAAATATTATCATCGTGTCACATGGTGATCTGTTAAGCGCCTGGAATGCCATGTTTATCGGACTTCATACCGGATCATATTACCGGGTGGATATTCACGGCCCTGCCGGAGGCGTATCCCACATGATGGTCGATGATGACGGCAAGCATCTTATACGGCATATCAATGATATGTCGTATATTCTGTGAGCTGGTCAGGCTAGTATACGCATTACCGATCTTTGTCCCGCAGATCGGACACAGTAAAATCAGCATTGCGCTCTCCCGGAGTTTTGCAGTCTTACCTATGGTCATAGATCATGGAAGACATACGGAACAAAGACATATTAAATATACTATTATGGCTTATTCAGCGTTTTCTTGGTATCAGAAAAAATTTTCGGAAAACATATTGACAGCTTTCTATTTATATGCTATAATATAGAAAATCTTCGATATGAGGTGCGGCATGGAACTGACAAACAAGCAGATAACGGTGATCTTCAAGGCGCTCTGTGACGAGAACCGTGTTCAGATAGTCAGGCTCTTGCAGAACGGCGAGAAATGTGCCTGCAGGCTGCTCGAAGCGTTGCAGTGTACACAGCCCACTCTTTCCCACCATATGAAGATACTCTGTGACAGCGGCCTTGTGGTGGGCAGGAAAGAGGGCAAGTGGATGTACTACTCCATTTCCGCAGAGGGCACAGATATTGCCGTGCAATGCCTGCGTGAGCTGACTAAGGTGTCGGAAAGCAGCGGATGCTGCTGTAAATGATATCCGTGGCAACACGGATATTTATAAAGCTCAAATATCGATGGATTTAAATGCGTATATAGGAGGATAATATGAAACACACAGAAACGGCAAAAGAGCTTTTCTCAAAGAAGTATTACTGCTCGCAGGCGGTGCTCACGGCATTTGCGGATGAGCTCGGGATGACAAAGGAACAGGCATTGAAAGTAGCTGCGTGCTTCGGCGGAGGTATGTGCAAGGCTGAGGTATGCGGTGCATGTACAGGTGCCCTTATGGCTCTGGGGTTAAAATACGGCATGTGTAAGGACGGCGACTACGATAGCAAGGAAAGAGCCAACAATTATGCAGTGCGGTTCCTTGATGAATTTGCCGAGAAGAACGGTTCGTATATCTGTCGTGAACTGCTTGACTGCGATATTGCCACACCGGAGGGCAAGGCATACGCAAGGGCTAATGGTCTGTTTGCGGATATATGTCCGAAACTTGTTGAGAGCGCTGCCCTTATTGTCGGGAAGCTCCTCAATGAATAAACCACAGCCGTATGTACTACGGCTATTAAAATAAAGCAAACATAGATATATGACAATGTGTCGATGGGAGAAATGATATGGAGATATGGGATCTTATCCAGGATGAGCTGCTCGGAATGAAGTGGCTGAACAGGCTGATAAGCTTTATCCTGAATGCCTGCGGTCTGGATACGGAGAGCAAGTTTGGCGGGAGTGTGCAGTTTTTCGTCTATGATGTTATCAAGATCATGATACTCCTCGGAGTATTGATATTTGTGATATCATATATACAGAGCTTTTTCCCGCCGGAGAGGACAAAGAAGATACTCGGGGGGCTCCATGGCATCGGGGCAAACTGTATAGCGGCCTTATTGGGCACTGTAACGCCGTTTTGTTCCTGCTCCTCCATACCGCTGTTCATGGGCTTCACAAGTGCAGGGCTTCCCCTTGGGGTGACATTCTCGTTCCTGATCTCATCACCCATGGTGGATCTGGGCTCTCTTATCCTGCTGATGAGCATATTCGGATGGAAGGTAGCTGTTATCTATGTCATCCTCGGCCTTGTTATCGCAGTGGCAGGCGGGACGATGATCGAGAAGCTGCACCTTGAAAGTGAGGTAGAGGAGTTTATCAGGAATGGCAGGAGCGTTGATGCTCCGCAGAATAAGATGTCAGGATGTGACAGGCTTGAATACTCGTGGCAGCAGGTGGTAGTGACGGTGAAAAAGGTATTTCTGTACGTCATTGTCGGCGTGGGTATCGGTGCGGTGATACACAACTATATACCCGGGGAATGGATAATAAAAGTACTTGGCACGGCTGATCCTTTCGGTGTTATTATAGCGGCGGTATGCGGCATCCCTATGTATGCGGATATCTTCGGCTGTATACCTATTGCGGAAGCACTTGTCGCAAAGGGTGCAAAGCTGGGGGTGGTCATAGCTTTTCTCATGGGAGTTATAACGCTTTCGCTGCCGTCTGTGATAATGCTGAAAAAGGCGATAAAGCCTAAGCTGCTGGGAATATTCATCGGGGTATGTACCGGCGGCATAATCCTTGCGGGATATTTCTTCAATATCATTCAAAACTATATCATTTAGACCTGCAAATAAAAGTCAAGCAAAAAAAGAGATAGTTCAAAATAAGTTTACAAATATAAAAGTAAGCACGACGAAAAAACCGCCTTTAAAACGGTCAAAAAAAGAGTGGGCGAAAACTGTAACCGACATCCACCATTGACAGCACTTGTCCTTGTGCAAACGGCAATTAAGGGAAGAAAGGGATGCTATCCGCTTTAATTCCTGATTATGGCTCAAAACTGAGGTAACTTTCAATAGTATGTTTCCGTAAATATCCCCTTCTTCCTCTTAATTGCATCGTAGCACAAGTCCTGCGTTTGCTGTCAACGGTGCTTCGGTTACAGTTTTCTTGTTACTGCAAAAACAGATATGATGTCATTAACCTGAAGGTGTTGCATTTAGTACTTCGTTGACTTTAGCGTAGTAAATACGCAGAAACTTGTTGGCAGCAGCTGTCATGTAGCAGAAATAATGCTTTCCCTCCAAACGCTTTTTGTTGAGAAACAGGTACACCGGATCATCTTCAGGTTGGTTTTGGATCAATACAGTCATGATAATAAACAGCGTTCGGCGCAATGCGGGATTCCCTTTCTTGGTGATGGGATTCGACTTGGATATATGCTGACCGGAATCATCATTTTCACTGTCATATCCGAAATATGCTGTGATCGCACGACGGCTGTGAAAGCGGCGGGTATCGCCTATTTCAGCCATGAGCTGCGGACCAATTTTCTCACCGACACCGTATATGCCCATAACAGTTTCATATTCCGGCAGCATTTGAGCAATGCGGTTCATTTCAAGATTAAGGGCAGCAGCATTTTCTAAGGCTGAATTCATCATGGAGGCAGCCTGCTTGATGATCAGGCAGATAGCGTCAGAAACCGTAACTGCACTGACCGCCTCTCTTGCAAAAGCGTGTATCTCATCAGCTTTGGAATTGCTAAAATGATATCCGTACTTTTCGCACCAGTGCAGATACTTCTTCTTGAATGCACTTGGTGTAAGCTTGGCAACATGGTCACGATGCGAGAATTCCATTACGAAATCCACCCATTTCAGATGCCCATTCTGTGGCTTTGCCGGAGAGGTAAACAGCTTGTTGATACCGGGAAAAGTCAGGTCAAGCTGGGAGATCAAATTGTTGTTCAGCATGGTCTGCTGCTTGATTGCAAACTGATACTGCCGGTTCAGCATTTTCAAAGACTTACGCAGATCTTGCTGTGGCTCGTACTGCTTCAGGTCGAGCCAGTAGGTTTGTGCATACAACGCCAATTTGACAGCATCCTTCTTGTCTGTCTTTGGCCTTCTCAAAGTGTTTCCACCGAAATCACTGATGAGCATCGGGTTGACTACGGAAACAAATATACCTTGCTCATGGAGATATCGGGCGATGGGTTCATAGTAATTGCCCGTTGCCTCCATGGCGACCCGTGTCTCACCTCGCAGCTTTTTGATAGCTGCCGCAAGCTCTTTCAGACAGCTGCCGGTGTGAGGCACATCGTAGGGAGATGCTACAACGATTCCTTGCGGACGGAGTATTGCAACAGTGCTCTTTCCCTTGGAAACATCGATACCAACTGCGTTCATATTCATCGCTCCTGACATGATTTTTTGTAATCGGATAGTCCACGCTTTTACTCATTACCGATGCAATCTGTTGGGTGACACGAACGCACAGTTTCCTGTGGCTCAACCTGCATAAACCGAACGCTGTAATGAAAGCATGGATGACTGTCTAAACTACGGGCGCATTGTCCCACGGAGGTCTCGTCAGTCCAATTACTGCTTCCATTATAGCTTAAGTAACAAGTACGTGTAAACCCTTATTGGCATACAAGGGATTTACCCGACAAAATATATTGTAACAGGAGGAAACGATCATGGCGTTGTTTGGAAAGAAAAAGGAAGAAACAAAGGCAGAAGCATCCTGCTGCTGCACAGGGGCACAGGCTGCAGGTGAGAAAATCACGGACTGCTGCGGAAAAAAGATCGATGGCATCTGCTGCATCAAAGTCCTCGGGTCAGGCTGCAAGTCCTGTCATCAGCTTTATGAGAATGCAAAGAAAGCGGTGGATGATATGGGCATAGAAGTGGAGTACATCACAGATCTTCAAAAGATAATGGGATACGGTGTTATGTCAATGCCCGCACTTGTGATAAATTATAAGGTGGTATCACAGGGCAGAACGCTCAGCGCTTCACAGATCACAGAGATCATAAGGCAGGGGATATAACAGGATGAGAAAAAAGAGTGCCGTGCGGCACTCATTGCAGGTGATATAGTTCAGAACAGTTGCTGTTCAAGGGTTTTGACAAGCTGTTCCAGGCCATCTCTGTCCTCTTCGGAGAAGCGGGAGAGAACGGGACTGTCTATGTCAAGGACACCGATGACTTTATCATTCTTATGAATGGGTATGACGATCTCGGAACGGGAGGCACTGTCACAGGCGATATGCCCGGGAAAGGCATGGACATCCGGTACGAGCTGC
>JAFPYQ010000146.1 GCA_017394475.1 Oscillospiraceae bacterium
TATTTGTATACGGCTGCGGGAAATTCTTCGAGCGCTGCAAGAGTACCGGCATAGACGGCGTCATTGTTCCCGACATGCCTTATGAGGAACGCGAGGAAGTGGCTCCCTATGCCGAGAAATACGGTATACACTGCATAAACCTGGTTTCTCCCGCATCCCATGACAGGATAAGGACGATAGCAGCGGATTCAAAGGGCTTCCTGTACTGTGTATCATCCAACGGTGTAACAGGTGTGCGCTCTGAGTACAAGACGGATTTTGACGAATTCTTCGGCATAATCAAGGGTTCTGCAAAGTGCCCCTGCTGCGTGGGATTCGGTATCTCGGGCGGTGAGCAGGCTAAGAAAATGGCAGGCTATTGTGACGGCGTCATCGTGGGAAGTGCGATAGTTAAGATATGCGCAAAGTACGGAAAGGAAAGTGCAGTCCATGTTGGCGAGTTCGTAAAGGAACTGAGAACTGCCCTTGATTCATGATGTGACACAAGCTTCGTCGAATAATAATACCTCCGAACGCTTTAAAACGTTCGGAGGTATTGCTTTGTGATGATGTTTTACTTCAATAACCTTTCCAGTTCAGAAAGTGATAATCCCCTGATCAGGATATTGTCATCATTCTGATCCGATATGAATGATCCCAGCTTTCTGACAGCCTCAAAGTAATCGAGATCACCAATAATGCTTTTTTTAGTCGTACTCACAAGCGTGAGCTTATAATCGGTCAGTTCCCTGCCTTCAACTGCAAAACGCGGTGCCTTTGGCAGAATAGTGTCTGTGCCTTCGGTCAGGGCAAAAGCGCAGAAAGGCTGCCCATCGGGCTTTGAATAAAACTGCGGATTTGCTTTATAGGCATCATCCCAGGCATTGGCTTTCTTTTTGAACACATCAAATAATCCCATTGCTATTCTCCTGTAAAAGCTCCTTTATGTAAGTATCATTGTCCGAACTGTTCCCTTGTGATATGATAGCATACCTCGCCCTCGGGGGATATACCTTCCCTGATGAACCTTTCCACGGTATCGGTGACTGTCATGGATGATTTCTGCAGCACTCTGCCGGATTTTGGATTTTCGGCTCTGTGGTATGCCTCCAGCTTTTCAAAGTCGGTATGTGTGAAAGTGTAGCCTATAAGTCCCGAAAGTGCCTCGCCTGCATAGCCCTTTCCCCAGAATTCCTTGCCTATGCAGTATTCTATCTCAGCAGTCTTCACATCGGTATAGACCTTACAGAAGGCTATCTGACCGATATTATGCCCGCTTGCCTTTTCGATTATCGCCCATCTGAAATTATCGGGATCGGTCTTATCGCGGAGATACTTGTCAAGGAGCCCTTTTGCAGCATCTATGGTATCATACACCGGTTCGCCGTATTCAGGCTGTATATCCGGGTCTGATGCCCAGTTAGTAAACATATTATGGAGATCATCCGCTTCAAACGGGCGGCAGATGAGCCTCTCTGTTTCAAATGTCCGTGTGTCTGTCATGCTCTGCTCTCCTGTTGATATAAAAATCCCCTTTCCGCGAGGGAAAGGGGATGGATCGTTTATCCTGATCAGCTGTTGATCTTGGAAACAACGCCGGAACCTACTGTTCTACCACCCTCACGGATAGCGAAACGAAGTCCCTCTTCAATAGCGATAGGAGTGATGAGCTCTACAGAGATCTCAACGTTATCGCCGGGCATGCACATTTCCTTGTCAGCAGGAAGTGTGATAACGCCTGTAACGTCAGTAGTTCTGAAATAGAACTGAGGACGATAGTTGTTGAAGAACGGTGTATGACGGCCGCCTTCATCCTTTGAAAGAACGTAAACCTGACCGCTGAACTTGGTGTGAGGATTTACAGAACCGGGCTTGCAGAGAACCTGACCACGCTCGATATCTGTACGCTGGATACCACGGAGAAGAGCACCGATGTTATCGCCTGCCTCAGCATAGTCGAGGATCTTTCTGAACATCTCGA
>JAFPYQ010000015.1 GCA_017394475.1 Oscillospiraceae bacterium
ACGGTGAGACCGGCAGGCTCTCCCCTATGGATGAAGCTTATTATGATATAGATGATATCAGGGAAGAAGTGGGAGCCACAAATTACTGCAAGCTCGCCGATATCCTGGATTCCGCAAGGATAGGATATTTCAACAATTCCTACAATCTCTATACCACCAGGCGCGATGAAGACGGCAATATCTATTCCGAGGTAAAGGCACAGAAGGTCTCGGAGGAAAGCATAAAGGCTATCGAGGAGTTTTCACGCACCCATTTCCAGCTCGGTTGGTCGGATGTGGATAAGCTCATCTATACCATAAACTGGATAAACAAGAACAATCATTACGATTACAGCTACGAAGCCAAGGGTACAGGATATTCGGACAATATCTACAACTACAGGCTGGGTCAGTGCAACAGTTACAATGGTGCAGTGGCTGAACTGCTTTTGTACATGGGCTACGGCAATGTGATACTCCAGTGCATGACTCCATCAGTACGCAACGGACAGCATTTCCGCGCAGCGATCTATGCTGACGGTGAATACTACAGCTTTGAGGCAGGCAATTACGGCAAGAACGGCGACTGGTACTGGTTCCTTGATGAGGGACTCGAAGTGAGCCTCGGCGAATACAGATACGAGGAAGACAAATAAGATCACGGTGATACTCAACACATTTCTAAATAAACGGGAGGATTTCAATGAATATTCACGGCAAGGATATCAAGATCTTTACAGGAAACTCTAATCCGAATGTAGCTATAGGCATAGCTGATTCACTTGGATTAAAGCTCGGACAGTCCGAGGTAGTGACTTTTTCGGACGGCGAAGTCAGCGTTTCCATCAAGGAGAGCGTGCGCGGTTCCGATGTATTCGTGGTACAGTCCACAAGCTATCCTGTAAACGATCATCTTATGGAGCTGCTGATCATGATAGATGCATTCAAGCGTGCATCTGCAGGAAGGATAACAGCAGTTATCCCCTATATGGGATATGCAAGACAGGACAGAAAGGCTAAGGCTCGTGATCCGATCTCTGCAAAGCTGGTAGCGGATCTCCTGACCACAGCAGGCGCTGACAGGATCCTTTCTATGGATCTCCACTGTCCGCAGATACAGGGATTTTTCAATATCCCCGTTGACCATCTGCTGGGCGTTCCCAATCTTGTTCCCTATTTCCTGGATAAATACAAGGACAACAAGGAAAACACAGTGGTAGTTTCACCCGACCTTGGCTCTGTAACAAGAGCGAGAAACTTTGCAGCTAAGTTTGATGCTCCTCTTGCGATAGTTGATAAGCGCAGACAGAGAGCAAATGTCAGCGAGGTAATGAATATCATAGGTGATGTCCGCGATAAGGATGTTATTCTTGTGGATGATATGATAGATACCGCAGGTACTCTCTGCAACGCTGCAAAGGCTATAGTTGAAAAGGGCGGCGCAAGATCTGTGGTCGCATGTGCAACACACGGCGTTCTCTCCGGTCCTGCTATCGAAAGGATCCAGGAAAGCGTGATAAAGGAGATAGTTATACTTGATACTATCGCACTTCCTCCCGAAAAGAAGATAGACAAGATAACGGTTCTTCCCGTAGCTCCAGTATTTGCTCAGGCGATACAGAGGATCTACAACGATACGCCTATCTCACCTATGTTCAGTTCATGAGTTTTTTCTCTCCCCCGCTATGCGGGAGAGAGATATTTCTATGAAAGCGGGAGCGGTTCTAAAGCTGAAAAGCTCGGGAGTCGCAGCCATCAGATCAGATCGTAATGAGTATTTTTGATATATTTGCAAAGCTTGAAGCCGAAAGAGATGCCGAACCTGCGCGAGCGGTGGAATTTATCATAGCGGGGCTGGGCAATCCCGGGCTCAAATATGAAAACACCCGCCATAATGCAGGATTTATGGCTGTGGATACCTTAGCTGAGAAAAAGGGCTTTGATATAAAAAAACTGAAATTCAAGTCTCTTGTGGGCGATGTGACTATTGCAGGCAAAAGGTGCCTTGTGATGAAGCCTTCCACATATATGAACAACAGCGGTGAAGCACTGGTCCAGGCTATGAATTTCTATAAGGTGCCCATAGAAAATATTATCGTCTGTGTTGATGATGTGAACATGGATGTGGGAAAGCTCCGTATAAGGCGCAAAGGAAGCGACGGCGGGCATAACGGGCTCAAAAGCATAATATATCTCACAGGCTCTGATAATTTTCCGCGCATAAAGATAGGTGTGGGCAAAAAGCCGTATAAGGAAATGGATCTTGCGGATTGGGTGCTGGGGAATTTCCCGTCGGATGCGCTCCCCTCTCTCCATGAAGCCGCTGACAAGGTATGTGAGGC